>CAZDYY010000299.1:0-3139 GCA_964509745.1 uncultured Legionella sp.
AGTCCTGCAAATGCGCCGCCACAGATAAACAGAATATTTGATGTGTCAACCTGGAGAAATTCCTGTTGCGGGTGCTTGCGACCGCCTTGTGGTGGAATGGATGCAACAGTGCCTTCAATTAATTTTAACAAGGCTTGCTGTACACCTTCGCCAGACACGTCACGTGTGATGGAGGGATTATCTGATTTGCGTGAAATTTTATCTATTTCATCAATATAAACAATTCCCCGTTGCGCCCTTGCAACATCGTAATCACATTTTTGCAGTAATTTTTGAATAATGTTCTCAACATCTTCACCAACGTAACCGGCTTCGGTGAGCGTTGTAGCATCAGCCATGGCAAAAGGGACATTCAGTAAACGAGCCAGCGTTTGAGCCAGCAGCGTTTTACCACTTCCGGTTGGACCGATGAGCAAAATATTGCTTTTCCCGAGTTCAACATCACCCTCGGTTTTATGGTACATCCGTTTATAATGGTTATATACAGCAACAGACAGGACTTTCTTTGCATGAGGCTGTCCAATCACATACTCATCGAGAAAGGCAGCAATTTCCTTTGGGGAAGGAAGATGGGGTTCAGACGCGGCTTCTGGAGCATCCGGTGTTTCTTCACGAATAATATCGTTGCACAAGTCAACGCATTCATCACATACAAAAACAGAAGGTCCTGCAATCAGTTTCTTGACTTCATGCTGGCTCTTTCCGCAAAAAGAGCAATACAAAACCTTTTCTCCATTTCCGGAACCCACTTTACTCATCTACAAACCCCTTTCTAATTTAGGCTCGTCTTCCCGAGCACAGCGAGGGCTCCCCATTCATCTAAAAATTGTTTAATCAAGGAGAAACCCTGTCGAGCTCAGGTTGACATTTATTAATACATATAACTTACACGCCAATCACAGGGTCACGGTCGGATAACACTTTATCTATCAACCCATAATCAAGAGCCTGATGAGCACTCATGAAATTATCCCGCTCTGTGTCACGCATAATTTGCTCTGGTGTCTTGTTCGTATGTTTGCCCATAATATTGTTCAAACGTTCACGGACAGCCAGAGTTTCACGTGCATGGATTTCAATATCCGTAGCCTGACCACGATAGCCCCCCAGCGGCTGGTGGATCATGACCCGTGAATTAGGCAAACAGTAGCGCTTTCCAGCGGCACCCGCACAAAGCAACAGTGCAGCGGCACTGGCAGCCTGGCCGATACACAAGGTGCTTACATCGGGCTTGATGTATTGCATCGTGTCATAAATGGCAAGGCCGGCAGTGACTACACCGCCTGGAGAATTGATGTAAAGAGAAATATCCTTCTCCGGGTTTTCTGATTCCAGAAAAAGCAATTGTGCGACCACAAGGTTCGCCATTTGATCTTCCACTTCACCCAATAGAAAGATAATCCGCTCTTTCAACAACCTGGAGTAGATATCATACGAGCGCTCACCGCGAGAGGTCTGTTCTATCACCATTGGCACAAAACCTCCGGCGCTTCTAATCACATTATCTGAGTACCCTGTCATGTTTCAAACTCCTTTTCCCTGTTATTTATTTTTTTCAGGATTGATCACCTGTTCATAAGTCATTTTCTTGTCCGTAACCCTGGCACGCTCAAGAATTTTTTCAGAGACAATTTCTTCCATCACCAGCGCTTCAATTTCAGCACGTCGCTCCTTGTTCTCACGATACCATGAACGCAGTTCTTCAGGATCTTCATATGCTGTCGCCATCTTTTCTATCATAGCATCAACACGGGCAGAATCAGCAGTAATGGCATGTTTTTTAACGTACTCGGAAAACAGCAGTCCCAGTTGAACACGGTGACGTGCTTTTTCTTCAAATAATACTCTTGGAAAATCAGGTATTTTGTCATCATCAGAATGGTGATGTCCGAAAATTTGATGATACATTTCATGCTTCAAATGCTCTATTTCCTGATCAACCATCACTGACGGTATATCAAATTTATTTTTTTCAAGCAGCTTGTCGAAAATTACGCCGCGATTCATCGAGCTGACACGACGCTCCAGTTCACGCACCATATTTTCCTTGATGTCTTTTCTGAGCGCATCAATACCACCTGATTTAATATTAAATTTTTCAGCAAACGCATCATCCAGTTCTGGCAGAATCCCTTCCATGATTTGAGTTACAGTAATCTTGAATGTTGCTTCTTTCCCAGCCAGTTCCTTGTGACCGTAATCTTCAGGGAAGTTAACCTTTATTTCTGTTTCCTTGTCTTTAACAGCACCGGTTATTCCATCTTCAAAACCAGGAATCATGGAGCCAGAACCAATGACCAACTCATAACCCTCGGCACTACCACCTTCAAAGGCTTTGCCATCAAGAAAGCCCTGGAAATTGATTTTAACCTTGTCACCTTTGGCAACAGCGCGAGTTACATCTTTCCAGTCTTTATTTTGATCGCGAAGATTTTCAATCATGTTTTTTAAATCTTTTTCGGCCACTTCAGCACGAACCAGTTCGATTTCCTGATCCTGATCGAGCTCAACCACTTCAATTTCGGGATAGATTTCAAACGCAGCGGTATATTTGAAGTCTTTACCAGACTCGATTTGTATTGGTTCAATCGTGGGTGCACCGGCAGGAGTCAGATTTTCCTTTTTCAATGCTTCGAACAGGGTTGGCTGAATCATTTCTCGCGCAACTTCCTGACGTACGCTGTCAGAAAAATGTTGTTTGATAACGCGTGGCGGGACTTTGCCCGGACGGAAACCATGCATTTTTGCTGTTGGGGCACGCTTGCGAAGTCGCTGTTGCACTTCTTTCTCAATTTTTTCAGACGGTACTGAAACCGTTATCTTACGTTCCAAACCACTCAAGGTCTCAACAGAAACTGACATCTAGTTACTCCTGGAGATTATTTAATATTAAATTAGAAATGGTGCGAAAGGAGAGACTCGAACTCTCACGGGCTGCCCCGCTGGAACCTAAATCCAGTGCGTCTACCAGTTCCGCCACTTTCGCAAACAACGTGGAATTATCAATCACTAAGACTGCCTTGTAAAGACTCAGGATAAATCGAAGAGTGAGATAATAGCTTTGACAGTTTATTTTTTCCAGTCTGGGGTGAACGATGGGATTCGAACCCACGACAACCGGGATCACAACCCGGGGCTC
>CAZDYY010000300.1:0-3137 GCA_964509745.1 uncultured Legionella sp.
AAGTTCGGAGTTAACAATAAATGGCTACTGTTAATCAGTTAGTAAGAAAGCCTCGTGTGGACGCCAAAAAGAAGAGCAACGTCCCGGCTTTGGAGTCTTGCCCACAACGTCGAGGTGTCTGTACACGTGTTTATACTACAACACCAAAAAAACCTAACTCGGCTATGCGTAAGGTTGCGCGTGTCCGTCTGACTAACGGGTTTGAGGTCTCTTCATATATCGGTGGAGAAGGGCACAATTTGCAAGAACACTCTGTTGTGTTGATTCGTGGCGGCCGTGTTAAGGATTTGCCTGGTGTTCGGTACCATACCGTGCGGGGAAGCCTGGATACATCCGGTGTGAATGATCGTAAACAAGGTCGTTCCAAGTATGGAACCAAAAAGCCGAAAGACAAGAAATAACCTGAGCGTAGGAACTAGATATGCCAAGAAGAAGAGAAGTACCTAAAAGAGAAATTCTGCCGGATCCAAAGCATAACAGCGAACTACTGGCAAAATTTATTAATGTTTTGATGATTAGTGGAAAAAAATCTACTGCTGAAAAGATCATTTATGGTGCACTGGATGTTATGGATGAGCGCATCAAAAAAATGAAAAAAGCTGATGAAGACGACAGTGATGCTGGCGGACATGGCGGTTCCGGTGTGTTGCGCTATTTCGAGCAGGCATTGACAAATGTGCGTCCTACTGTAGAAGTCCGTTCACGACGTGTCGGTGGCGAGACCTATCAGGTTCCGGTGGAAGTACGCCTGGACCGAAGTATCGCATTGGGTATGCGCTGGATTGTCCAGTCTGCCCGGTCACGTGGTGAGAAGGGTATGATGTTGCGATTGGCTGGTGAGCTTGTCGATGCATACGAAAGCAAAGGCTCTGCAGTTAAAAAACGAGAAGAAACACATAAAATGGCAAAAGCGAACCAGGCATTTGCACATTTTAGATGGAATTAGAGAAAAGAGGAGTTCCCCGTGTCAGCTACTGCACTAGAACTATACCGGAACATTGGAATTGCAGCTCATGTAGACGCTGGTAAAACAACGACTACAGAGCGCGTACTGTTCTATACAGGCACTTCACATAAAATTGGCGAAGTGCATGATGGTGCAGCAACAATGGACTGGATGGTTCAGGAGCAAGAGCGTGGCATTACTATCACATCAGCAGCAACCACATGCTACTGGTCTGGTATGGACAAGCAGTATGACAAGCATCGTATCAATATTATCGATACGCCAGGCCACGTTGACTTTATGATTGAAGTTGAACGTTCACTTCGTGTTCTGGATGGCGCTGTGGTCGTGTTTGATTCGGTGTCGGGTGTGGAGCCACAATCTGAAACTGTGTGGCGTCAGTCAGATAAATACGGCGTTCCCAGAATAGTGTTTGTGAATAAAATGGATCGAATGGGCGCAAACTTTATGCGCGTTGTTGATCAGATTCAAAAGCGCCTGGGTTCCAACCCTGTGGTAGTACAGCTGCCTATCGGTGCAGAAGAAACGTTTACCTGAGTTGTTGACATCGTAAAGATGAAAGCAATTTCCTGGGATGAAGACAGCAAGGGCATGACCTTCAAATATCATGAAGTGCCTGCTGGCTTGAAAGCTCAATGTGAAGAGCTGCGAACGAAAATAGTAGAAGCTGCTGCCGAGGCATCAGATGAGCTGATGGAAAAGTACCTTGAGGGCGCAGAGTTAACTGAGAAGGAAATTAAAGCAGGTATTCGCAAGCGTACAATTAACAACGAAATTGTGCCGGTATTTTGCGGCTCTGCTTTCAAGAACAAAGGTGTGCAGGCTGTACTTGATGGCGTAATAGATTATTTACCTGCGCCTATAGATGTACCTGCTATCAAAGGCGTGAATGAAGATGGTGAAGAGGACAGTCGAAAAACAGGTTATGATGAGCCATTTTCTGCACTGGCCTTTAAGATTGCAACAGATCCATTCGTTGGAACACTGACATATTTCAGAACATATTCTGGTGTTCTGAAGTGTGGAGATACAATTTATAATTCAGTGAAAGGTAAAAAAGAGCGAATAGGTCGTCTGCTGCAAATGCATGCAAACTCACGAGAAGAGATCAAGGAAGTAAGGGCTGGAGATATTGCAGCTGCAGTGGGTTTGAAGACTGTTACGACAGGAGATACACTCTGCGATCCTGACAATGTAATTATACTGGAGAGAATGGATTTCCCGGATCCGGTAATAGCAGTAGCGGTTGAGCCCAGGACGAAAGCTGACCAGGAGAAAATGGGTATTGCCCTGGGCAAGCTGGCTCAAGAAGATCCTTCTTTCAGAGTTCATACTGATGAAGAGTCTGGGCAAACCATCATCCAGGGAATGGGTGAGTTGCACCTCGAGATTATTGTTGATCGTATGCGTCGCGAATTTTCAGTTGAGGCAAATGTTGGCAAGCCACAGGTAGCATACCGCGAAACGATAAAGAAAGCGGTTGATCAGGAAGGCAAGTTTGTACGACAGTCTGGTGGTCGTGGTCAATATGGTCATGTGTGGTTGAAAATTGAACCTTTGCCTCGTGGAAAAGGTTACGAATTTGTTAATGCGATTGTCGGTGGAGTAATTCCCAGGGAATATATCCCGGCAGTCGACAAAGGCGTACAGGAACAGCTGCAAAATGGTGTGATAGCAGGCTTTCCAGTTGTTGATGTTAAAGTAACATTATATGACGGATCGTTCCATGAGGTTGACTCCAGTGAAATGGCATTTAAAATTGCCGGTTCACAGTGTTTCAAACAGGGGGCTCAAAAGGCTGTTCCAGTACTGCTTGAGCCAGTAATGGCTGTGGAAGTTGTTACGCCCGAAGAATACATGGGCGATGTAATGGGTGATTTAAGTCGCCGCAGAGGCGTCTTGCAAGGGATGGATGAATCACCGGCAGGTCGAGTAATTCGCGCAGAAGTTCCACTGGCGGAGATGTTTGGCTATTCGACTGACCTGCGATCAGCAACCCAGGGTAGAGCAACATATACCATGGAGTTTGCTAAATATTCAGAGGCTCCAGCAAACATTGCTGAAGCAGTTATTAAAAAACAATAAAAGTTCAACGAAAGTTAATGAGGTATTGAAATGGCTAAGGAAAAATTTGAGCGTAAGAAACCACACGTTAACGTAGGCACGATTG
>CAZDYY010000301.1:0-3089 GCA_964509745.1 uncultured Legionella sp.
ATCAAAGCTCAATATTCCTGATGTATCAGCCTATGCAATCAAGGTATTCCATGATCTGACAGAAGAAGGCATTCTTTATTCTGTAAAGCAGCAAGACTTTACCCTGGAACTGGAAGACTCACTGAAAAATTATGTTAATCCGGAAAATTTTCCTGCGGACACCCTGCGGCAAACTGAATACCTGCAAAACCTGATGTATCTCATCGAGGGACGTATCCTCACCGGCATCACTGGAAATGACATCCGCGCCATTCGTCAGACATTGCATGCTTGCGCACCGGATGATCATGAAAATACACCCGGTTCCACCACACCCCCGACACACGTACAACAAACATCTATTCCCCGCAGGACACCTGCCATTGCCGCTGCTGCTACCTTGTCTGTCAATGTGGAACGATCCGTTACCCCATGTCAACCGTCACAAAGCACACGCTCACAAAAAATAGACCTCATCACTGAGGCCATATCAACAGGAAATCTGCAAATACTGCTTGATCTGTTTGAACAAATGCAGGCGCCTGTGCGAATTTCTCCGTCGCATGCTGCACAAACCCAGAGAACCCGGGTTTCGCCTTCCAATCATTCCCCGCAATTTTTTTCTGCGATACGCGCGAGCACCCCTGCCGGATCACCCACTGAAAAAGCAGCTGCCGAACTGGTGCGTACTTTCTTTATAGAACAAAATTTAACCAGGAACGAAGCAGGGTTTATTGCGCTGATAAAACAAGCCAAAGCAAAAACCTTCATCACCTTGTTTTCTCCATTTCACAAGCACAGAGCCATGTTTTACGACCTGATTGGAAATGAACAACTGGATGTCGTTCTGACCCATTTACCCGTTGTTGAGCTGGTTGAATTAACCGGTCACATATTTAATGATGGTTTCAATGTAAAATCATCACCGGATTCACTTGTCGCAATCCTGCATTCGTTAAATAGACGCATGAAGAAAAACCCTGCAGAGGTCGAACAAATTCAACCCTTGCACGAGGATTTATTTCAAGCCGGTGTAGATTATCACGCAACGAAAAGGAACTTTAACCATCCGTGCCATAAAAATGTACTGGAACGGTTGAAAACATGCCGGATTGAATCACCCGTCAGTGTGACTTATCCACGATGAAATCAAATACAGGCCGCTGACGTGCACGTCAGTGGCCCTTCAGTTGACCTGATCAATTAAAAAACAGTATAATCCTCTTCAGTTCACTACTCTCCACGTTTTAATCGAGAACCTATCAATGCCTGAAGTGTATAACTTCCGTGATTGCGTCAATGCAGATGAATTTCCAGAATTCGAGTACACAATTAACAGAATTAAAAGCGACCCGACGCTGGACATTGAGCACATGCATGGATTCGATATTTATAAAACGCGCGTTATCATCCCCCGCACCGAATTAAAAGACAGCTGGACAACACCCCCGCGATTACTATTCTATGCCTTGCCTGATGCTGGTGCAGGATATTTTGCTGTGCTGGGTGTGGTGTATAACCATGATTATCACAAATCCCAATTTACCCGGCGCAAGGGGCTTACTCAATTTCTTCGTGGCAATTTAAAACGATTTCTGGAAGCAGCAGAGCATCTGGACAATGCGCAGATCAATCAGGAAATTGAAAGCAAACAATCGGTCAAAGCCCGATATGACCAGCGTGCGTCGTATTATAACGGACAATTTGTCATCCCTGATCAACACCAACTCGACGCAGAAAACATTTCTGCTCCGGGCATGATCATTGGCACAGCTGGAACAGGAAAATCCTTTGTACTCGATAACATACTGAAAAAATTGCATAGCCGCGAAACGGGCCAGATTTTGTGCATTGCCAATGAACCGAATCTGATTGCAGACAAATCAATAATGTGGCCGGACCATGCCTCCTCCATCTTGAAAAAACACCCCTTGACCATCTCTACATACCAACAGTTAATTTCGGACCTTGATCCATTTTGTACTGAAAAGAACCGGGTTGGCGAACCAAATTTTATCAAATGGTTTGCCGGGTATTTAAAGGCACTGGACATGACATCAACAGCTGATGTCTTGCCTGACGAATGCAGGCAACAACTGAATAAAAACGCCGGGGCTGTTTATGAAGAGTTCAGGATTATCTCCCTGTATGCCAGAGAAATGGCTCCATTCACGCGTGACTATTATTTATATGAACTGGGAAGAAAGCATTCCCTGTTTCCAAAGTCACCGTTTTCTGGCACAGGTATCCGTGACACATTGTACAAGGCATATACCGATTATCAATTGTATCTGAAAAAAACCGGTCATTGGGATCCGGCATTTTATGATCCAGGCAAACAAAATCCGGTTTTTTCTCATACCCTGATTGACGAAGTATGGGACTTTTCCCTGTTACAACTGGCAATCATGGCCGAGCTGACCTGCAATGCCGAATTCTATTGCGGCGGGGATTTGCTGCAACGGTTGAATGTCCGCATTTCACTACGGCCTTCTGTCACCACCATGTTGCAAACCCTGTATAACCATCCGGTATCCATTGCAAAACTGCCTGGCAACTATCGCTGCCCCAACAGGATTATCCAGCTGGCCAATGAGTTCCTCCTGTTAAAAAATGCCTTGACCGGTGGAATGTGCGATGAGTTTGAAGACGCTGAAATCGCCCTCTCGGATGATCCTGAAAAAAATACGGGCGATGTATTCCTGCTGCATCTGGAAACTGACGAAGACTTGCCTCTGCGAAACATGTTTCCGTCAGACCAGTGGGCAATCGTCACCAGGGAAAGCTTTCTGGAGGAAGCTCGCAAACGATATGGTACCTCCCTGGTATTTACTGCAGAAAAAATCAAGGGTCTGGGCTACAAGAATATTGTTCTGTACAAGATGTTGAATGATCCGGATGAATTATGGAAAGAAGCCGACAAGAGGATTGGGGCAATCAGGGAAATAAAAATCAATCCGAACTCTGCCGCAGACGGCGTCGGTGACCTGTGCTTTGCCCCCCTGTTTAACGAAATTTTCACCGGAATCACACGTACCCGGGAAAATTTGTTTATCGTCCAGGATAACCTGCATCAAACCTTCCGGCATTTAACCCATCGTCTGGCACAG
>CAZDYY010000302.1:0-3065 GCA_964509745.1 uncultured Legionella sp.
GGCGAGCTCCCTTAACCAGGCATTGACGCTGCCCAGCAGAATAAACTTTGGTTCCTTTCCTTGTAGAATGGTTAAAAAGCTTGATTTTCCTTCAGCATCGAATTGTTGCAGTTCACGCAAATCACGATTTGTCGTACTGGTCATCCCCTCTATCAGTGTGGTCAGACGCTGGTGTTCTTTTGTAATAATGTCGATAGACACACCCAGCGCATCACGATTGGCTTTGCTGCGCTTGTAATAGAGTGATTCAGTTTGCGTGATGATCATATGGGTGGCGATGGCTGCGGCAGATGCGGTGACAATTGCTATACAAACCAGGGCAAAAACCGGAATAAACAGGGTGGTTGCACCAAAGGCACCGACGGCCAGAGATCCCGTCATCAGTCCTGCCAGCGCATCCATCAGCCAAGGGTATTGTCCGGAAAAACCGGGTTCATTCATTTCACTTTTGAGAAACCTGATGCATTCAGCAATAAATTTGATTTGCAGTTGCTGGGTAAACTCCTGCCGGTTTGCCTCGGTTTCAAAGTAGCCTTTTATTTTCTGGAAAACGTGGTGTGCTTCCCTGTTTTCCTGATCATGCACCTGGTTGATGGCTTCAAATGCTTGTTTGAATAACGCCTTGATTTGTTGCAGAAAATAAAATTCTACGGCCAGATTGAAGTCGTCATCATGAAAGTGTGTTGTCCGAGGCGCAGGGTAGTTTTCCCGTTTGAACCGGGCACGCATATTTTCCTTGCCCTTACTGGTGTCAGTCGATAAAAGTGCCTCGCGGAAATTAAACAGTTTAACCAGCTCGGCAGACAATGCAACGTAGCGTTCATTGGTGAAACCAGCTTTTCTCATCTCCTCTTCACAGGCTTTGGCATCGGCATGCCCTTCTGATTCAGTCGCACTGTCCAGTGCACCATAAATCAGGGCACTGGAACTTGCACCAATAGACGCAGCAAACAAGGCTTGCATGGCTGTTGTCGCCCCAAACAGGTCACCGGATGGTGCTCCCTGTTCCTTTGCAAAGAGATAACCGCCAATCAGTGTTCCCAGCAGGGCAGCAAGGGCTGCGAGGCTGGTTTTTTCTGCGATCGATTTATCCTGAATGTCATCGTTAAGGCTCTTTTTTTGTTCTGTATGGAAGTCTGCAATGCGTTCAAGATACGCATCAATTTCTGTTTGTTTATTTTCTGCATTCAGTGCGGCTATCGGGGTGAGAGTGAGCGATTCAATCAGGTTGATATTGTTCTTTTTGAATATTTCCAGATAGTCTTTGATGGTTCGTTGCGCAGGCATAATGGGTTCCTTCCTTCCTGTCTGGATGGGATTGGGTTGAGGGTGAACAAAAATCATGGTTTTGTCAATCCATTGCCTGAATCCGCAGGGCTGCTCCTACTTGATGCGAAGCCCTGCCAGATAATTCGCTACCGCTTCCATATCTTCCCTGTTCATCCGCGCGGTAATATCGCGCATGATGGAATTCAGATCATTCTTGCGGGATTTGTCTTTGAAGGCCAGTAATTGCTGAACAGTATAATCCGGTTGTTGTCCTGACAGGGCAGGGAAGCCCGCTTGCGCGTTGCCCTGGGCCTGTGGGCCGTGGCAGGCGATGCATGCTGTGATGTGCTGGTCGAGATCGCCCCGGCGGTAGAGTTCTTCACCGCGTGTTTTATATTTTTCCGGCGTGTTGCCAGCGGGAGCCGGGAGGCTGGCATAAAATTCAGCGAGATCCTGAATGTCTTCAGGACTGAGTGACGCAACCAGCGAGGTCATGATCGCGGCATTGCGCTGGGTTGCATTTTTATAATCAAGCAATTGCTTTGCCAGATAGCCCGCGTGCTGGCCAGCAAGGCTTGGCCATGCTGGGTTGATGCTGATGCCCTGGGCACCGTGGCATCCCGCACACATGGCAGATTTTGCCTGGCCTGCCTTGAGACTGGCCGTTGCGTTCAGGGAAAACAGGGCGCAGAGCAGTCCGCATAACAAACGTTTCATTAATATCTCGTTTAAAATAGATACGCTATGATACACTGTGTTTCATTAAACCCAAAAAAGAAATTAATAACGATGATAAAGAATCCTTATGCTCAGGCGATATTTTTGAAAAGCGCCGCGCTTGTTTCCCAGTTGCCGGAAGATACCGGGTATGAAGTTGCCTTTGCGGGTCGTTCCAATGCGGGAAAATCCAGTGCCCTGAATTGTCTGACCGGTATTCGTCAGCTGGCACGTATCAGTAAAACCCCGGGGCGCACACAGCTCATCAATTTGTTTACAGTCGGTGATGAAACACGTCGTCTGGTTGATTTACCGGGTTATGGGTATGCCAAAGTGCCCATGCAGGTCAAGCAGGACTGGCAGAAAAATCTGGCGCATTATCTCGACGTTCGCCAGAGTCTGCGCGGGCTGGTGCTGTTGATGGATATCCGTCACCCGCTGAAGGAACTTGATCAAATGATGATCCACTGGGCGTTTGACAGAGAATTGCCGGTGCATATTCTTTTGACCAAGGCTGACAAAATAAGCCGCGGGCAGGCACAAAGTACCGTGCTGCAGGTTCGCAAGCATTATGAGTTGATGCATGATTTGTTAACCGTGCAGGTATTTTCATCATTGAAAAAGCAGGGTGTGGATGAGTTGATTGAGGTGCTGAACCGGTGGTATGAATATTAGGGTCTGCCGAAAATTCGCCTTCCAGGCACCGAGGCCCCGTGAACGAGTCGCGGGGCCTCGGCTAGCGAATCAACAGACTCTAGATTGAACAGACAGTCGAGCCGATTCCGCGTACGGTGTTGTCAACGCCACTGACTACGTCAGCCATAAGGTTTGTGGTAACCCGTAATGTATCGATAATCGGTGATGCAAATAAATCAAATGTCGCAAAGGCAGATTTTGCAATGGATTCAAGTGTATAGAAGGCCAGAACACCGGCAATTGCGCCTGCTGCAATTTTTAGCTGGATGCTTGTTGCCAGAAAGTTTGTAGCTACGGGCAGCAAGGTTGCAGCCAGAGGGAGTGATGCCAGAAGCAGTGGTGCGCTGGCGGATAATGACAGGATACCTGCTGCCAGGGGAATG
>CAZDYY010000303.1:0-2468 GCA_964509745.1 uncultured Legionella sp.
GAGCTGGATGGTACAGAGAATAAATCACGCCTGGGTGCAAATGCACTGCTTGCCGTGTCGCTGGCATCAGCCCGGGCATATGCAAATGCCCGTCAATTGCCCCTGTATCAGGCCTTGCATGAGAATGAAACCATGACGATGCCTGTGCCGATGATGAACGTGCTTAATGGGGGTGCGCATGCGGATAACAATGTTGATATCCAGGAATTCATGATCATGCCGATTGGCGCCTCTGATTTTGCAACGGCAGTGCAATGGGGTGCTGAAACGTTTCATGTGCTGAAGTCCGTATTGAAAAAGCGTGGTTTGAATACTGCCATTGGCGATGAAGGAGGTTTTGCTCCGGATTTAAAATCCAATCGTGAAGCGCTGGATTTGCTGGTCGAAGCCGTTGATCTGGCCGGATTCCTGCCTGGCAAGGATATTGTCTTTGCCCTTGATGTTGCGGCCTCTGAATTATGGACCGATGGCGCATACCATCTCGCATCAGAACACAAAACCCTGAGCAGCGATGCATTGATTGATTATTATGCCGAATTGTTAAATCATTATCCGATTGCAAGCATAGAAGATGGACTGGATGAGCGTGACTGGGATGGCTGGAAGCAGATCACCGAACGGCTTGGGTCAAGAATCCAGCTGGTGGGTGATGACTTGTTCGTTACCAATGCCGCCATTCTGCAACAAGGCATTGATCAGAAAATTGCCAATGCTGTGCTGATTAAGCCTAATCAAATCGGTACATTGAGTGAAACACGTGACACCATCCGTCTGGCACATCGCCATGGCTACCGTTGTGTCATGTCGCATCGTTCCGGCGAAACAGAAGACACCTTTATTGCCGATTTGGCAGTGGCAACCGGCTGCGGGCAAATCAAAACCGGGTCGCTGTGTCGTACCGATCGGGTGGCCAAATATAATCAGTTATTACGCATTGCCGGGACAAGCGGTTTGCCGTATGCAGGGTTGACGCTTCAACTTCGGTAAGGAAGGACAGATGGTTAAGGTTAGCCTGACCAACCAGAATCCGGAATCATCCTGTAAACAGGCCATCATTGATATTGCTACAGGGATGTGTGTAGTTGATGATGGAGGGGAGATTCCTGTCCGGTTACTGAAAAACCGGAATGATTTTGTCCATCCGTTGCTAACTCATCCCGTACCGGGTTCATCAAGTCATCTATATTCCTGTAAATACGAAGATTTGCAGGGTTTACTGGATATTGCAAAATGTGTTTACGCAACGCTAATCCAGGTTGAAAACCCGCTGGATTGTAAATTTCATATTGCCCCGTCGCCGAAATTTCTGCAGTTAAAAACCCGCTATCAGATACCCTTTTCTATTGATCATAAAAAACCGGCAGGCGAGCTCATCAGTCCTGAACAATTGAATGTGATGATTTCACGCCTGGCAGGCTACACGTTTGAATATCGGGACACTGTTTTTCTGGAAGAAACGCTTCAGGTCTGTGATCTGCCCGACATGGTTGATGGGGATTCCCTGTACAGGGACAATCCGGAGATACTGCAATTTTGTAAACAAGCGGATGATTTTGGCAAAGTCGAGTTGCGCTATATTAATCATTTCACCGGGTTTGGTGTTTTTGCCAGAAAAGAGCTTTGTCAGGGAGAAAAAATAGCCTGGTATTGCGGGTATAAGTCACCACCACTCAGTGATGATAATCGCTATGTCTTCGGGCGAAGGAACGATGTATTTAACCGGCGTATGGATGCCCGGCAAAACGGGAGTATTTCAAGATTTATCAATCATGCACCAGATAAAATTGATGCCTCATGCAAAACACCCTGTGCGGGGATTATTGCAGCAAATCTCAAACACAGCATTGATAATGTGCAGGGCATGGATATCATTGTGCTGGTTGCAAAACGCGATATTTTAAAAGGCGAGCAGTTGTTTTATGATTATGGATTGAACTATTTCAGGGACACTGACAAAGTGTTCCTGTTTAAACGAAACGGAACATTGATTGACTGTGATCAAAAAAAAATCAGGGACTCTCGTCGACAGCGACGGGCTATCCTGAGGGAAATGTCATATTGCGGTGTCCGGCACGCTCAAAGGGAGATATTCAGGAGACCTGCCATCATATTTACAGTAACCATCCTGTTTAGCTGGTTCCTGACGCGATCCTGAAATACAATATCAGAAAAACATCCTGAATGGATTCTCTTATGCGCATGATCGTGATTCTGTTGTTGGTAACGCTGCTGGCCCTGCAATGCAAGTTGTGGGTGGGAAATGGCAGCATTTCACAATGGTTGTTGCTGGAAAACAAGCTGGCTGCCCAGGACGAAGAAAATAAAAAGCTGGAAGCGCGAAACCGTGCCATTGAAGCGGATATAGAAGAGCTTAAATCCGGAGACCAGGCGCTGGAAGAGCAGGCGCGTTTTGAGCTGGGAATGGTCAAGGAAGGGGAAACCTATTATCAGTTTGCCGAGTAATCATG
>CAZDYY010000303.1:2478-3063 GCA_964509745.1 uncultured Legionella sp.
ATCCGAACAGCCCATAGATGAACAACGTCGCCGGTTTTTAACCACGAGTGCCTGTGCCCTTGGGGGAATTGGTGCTGCCTGTGCGTTAATCCCGTTTGTTTCATCGTGGATGCCCAGTGCCAAAGCACTCGCAGCAGGTGCCCCGGTACGGGTTGATTTGAGTAAAATTGAGCCTGGCCAGCAAATCACGGTTGAGTGGCAGGGCAAGCCAGTCTGGATTATCCGGCGCACACCGGCCATGCTGGCTGAACTTGAGCGGCATGCGGCATCCTTGCGTGACCCGAATTCACATGTCACCCAGCAGCCGGATTATGCACAAAATGCATGGCGTTCCATCAATCCGGAGTATCTTGTGTTGATTGGGTTATGTACCCATCTGGGGTGTGTTCCCAAATACAAGCCATATGAAGAAGATCTGGGTCCGGATTGGCCGGGTGGCTTTTATTGTCCCTGTCATGGCTCCCGATTTGATTTGGCAGGCCGGGTATTCAAATCCATGCCCGCACCGATTAATTTGCAAGTACCGCCATACCGGTATATCGATGAGCATACGATTGTGATTGGTGAGGATGCCCATGCGTAGAC
>CAZDYY010000304.1:0-2432 GCA_964509745.1 uncultured Legionella sp.
AACGACCACATCCGCTGCATCCACCCTGCCATCTGCTCCGCAGCCGCTTCCAGTCATTAATTGTGATTATCCTATTGCACCAACCACTACAAATATTGATCAATCCCTCATTACAACCTGGGCCGAAAAAGCTGCTGTACAGGCATTTGCATTTACCCCGGCCGATCTGGATACGCAACTGGACAAACTGAAACCATGCTTTACTGAACAGGGCTGGCAAGGGTTTCATGACGCACTGGTTAAATCCGGCAACCTGAATGCCATCAAAACCCAGCAACTGACCGTCACCAGCCAGATTGATGGTAGTGTTAAATTCAACCCGGTCAAGGACAACCAGTGGAAAGTCACCCTGCCCATGCAGGTTCAATACCAAAGCGACAAGGAAAAACTGAACCAGGCATTGTCAGTTGATCTGTTAATTGGCCGCAAGGTTTCTGGAAACCTCGGCATTATGCAGGTAGTGGCTACACCAAGGGATGCGACAGCAGCAGCGACCGCTCCCGCTTCCGACACAACACCGGCTGCAACGACACCGGATAATACCAATTAGGATGTAACCGATGCCCCGCGACCTGTTCGCGGGGTCCATTTAATCAGGACGCGGCAATGGCTGTATCTGGATTCTGTTGCGCGGCATTCATGGCTACCTTGTTTCTCACCCAGTCACCGTCACCATCTTCATCTTCATACGACAAGACCGTCACACGGGTACCCAGACTGATAAACTGCTCATTTAACCATTTTGCGGCACTGGGTAACACACGGATGCAACCATGGCTGCTATTGGCCATAGGCACTTCATAGGCAGCATGAATGGTATAGCCCTGGAAGAAATACATGCAGTAAGGCATTTTAGCCCCGCCTTCTGTTTCCACGGGATATTCCCCGGATTTACAATTAATTCCATGTTTGTTGTATACATGGAATGTGCCTGTTACTGTCCGGCACGGCTTGTTCACATCTTCACACATGTCCTTGCCGCCTGAAGCACTGCCAGTCATCACACGATGACCATCGGGATCATAGGCTGCCCATGCAAATCCTTTGGGATCGAAAACAAATTCCTTTTGTCCGGTTGCAGTAATATGCTCGGGAAAATAGCGTTGCCCGCGTTTGTCTCTTAAATAATGTGTTGTATGATGAACATGGCCATTGTCATCTGTTATATAGGTTGACTCATCGTTTTCAATACAGGCCGTCAAACCCGCACATAACGACAAGGCAAGAAACAACATCTTAATCATGAAAGTCTATCCTTTTTATCTAAATATAAATAATACCCGTCGCCCCGAACGCTATCCGGGACGACAAATTTTTACGCATGCAACGGGCGATATCTAATACGATGAGGTTTATTCGCCTCATCACCCAGACGGCGTTTTCTATCCTCTTCATAATCAGAGTAATTCCCTTCAAAGAACGTCACCTGTGAATCCCCTTCAAACGCCATCAAATGCGTACAAATCCGGTCAAGGAACCAGCGATCATGCGATACAACAATTGCACACCCGGGGAAATTCAGTATGGCATCTTCCAGTGCACGCAATGTTTCCACGTCCAAATCATTGCTGGGCTCGTCGAGTAATATGACATTTGCGCCACGCTTTAACAATTTTGCAAGATGCACCCGGTTGCGCTCACCGCCGGATAACTGGCCAATTTTCTTTTGCTGATCCGCGCCCTTGAAGTTAAACCGGCCAACATAGGCACGCGATGGCATTTGAAATGAGCCCACTTGCATAATATCGTGACCATCTGAAATTTCCTGCCAGACGGTATTTTCATCCACCAGATGATCCCGCATTTGATCAACAAATGCCAGTTTAACGGTTTCACCAACACGAATTTGCCCGGCATCAGGGGTTTCCTGCTGCGTCAACATTTTCAAAAAGGTAGATTTACCAGCGCCGTTGGGGCCGATAATACCGAGTACACCACCCTTGGGCAAATTAAAGCTCAGATCATCAAACAACAATTTATCCCCGAATGACTTGCGTATTTTTGTGCCTTCAACCACCAGGTCACCCAAACGATCACCAGGCGGAATATACAGTTCATTGGTCTCATTGCGTTTCTGGAATTCTTTTGAGTTCATTTCTTCAAAACGGGCAAGACGCGCCTTGTTTTTTGCATGACGACCCTTGGGTGAGGTTCGCACCCATTCCAGCTCGGCTTTAATCGCGCGTTCATGGGAAGCTTCCTGCTTCTGTTCACGATCCAGCCGCTCATTCTTCTGCTCAAGCCATGCTGTGTAATTGCCCTTGTATGGAATTCCTTCCCCGCGATCCAGTTCCAGAATCCATTCAGCCGCATTATCAAGAAAATACCGGTCATGGGTGATGGCAACCACAGTTCCCGGGAAATCATGCAGAAAATGCTCAAGCCATGCCACGCTTTCAGCATCCAGATGGTTGGTTGGCTCATCCAGCAGC
>CAZDYY010000304.1:2442-3017 GCA_964509745.1 uncultured Legionella sp.
ATCCGGGCTGGATAATAGCAAACGGCACAAGGCAACACGCCGTTTTTCACCACCGGATAACACGCCAACTTTGGTATCCCAGTCCGGCAAACGCAGTGCATCGGCTGCAATTTCGAATTTTCGATCCAGATCCCAGCCGCCGCCAACTTCAATCTCGTGCTGCAGCTCGCCTTGTTCCGCCAGCAATGCATTCATTTCATCATCACTCATCGGTTCGGCAAACCGCATGCTGATCTCATCAAACCTTGCCAGCTTGTCTTTCATATCTACCACGGCTTCCTCAACCACTTCACGGACCGTTTTATTCAAGTCAATTTCCGGTTCCTGGGCAAGATAACCAATTTTAATGCCTGCCTGAGGCCGGGCTTCACCTTCAAATTGTTTATCAACACCAGCCATAATCCGCAACAGCGTTGATTTTCCTGAACCATTCAAACCCAATACACCAATTTTGGCGCCGGGGAAAAAACTCAAATTAATATTTTTCAAGATAAAGCGCTGGTTATCAACAACCTTGCTCACCTGATTCATGGTAAAAATGTACTGCGACATAACCCTGCTCCTCTACTACCAAT
>CAZDYY010000305.1:0-3006 GCA_964509745.1 uncultured Legionella sp.
ATACCCGCAATATTCATCTGCAGCCACCGGTTCTGCCATAGAAAAAGTCCTGCAGGAACTTGCTCCGAAACAGGTCTTTCCATCCATGACCATCATTCGTGACTTTCATCAACACCCGGCTTTTATCCATGCCCAGGCAGTACAAATCAAGCCATACATCAACGATCACGATTATGTGCTGTTCAGCTATCATGGCCTGCCGGAAAATCAGTTGAAAAAAATCGGCAACAATCATGCCTGTTACCGGACCCAGTGTTTTCAAACATCGAACTTGCTGGCCAGCGCGCTGGGTTTGACAAACCATGCCACATCATTTCAATCAAGATTAGGCAAAACACCCTGGATCAAACCCTATACCGATCACATGCTGACTGAACTTGCAGCATCCGGCATCAAACGACTGGCCGTTGCATGTCCCTCCTTTGTAACAGACTGTCTGGAGACACTGGAGGAAATCGGCATGCGTGCAAAGGAACAGTGGTTGCAGGCAGGAGGAGAAAGACTAACCTTGATTCCCTGCATGAATGACAGTCCGTTATGGATTGATGCGGTTATGGATATCGTGGCTGGCCGACACTGTTGAAATTCATGTTTTTTATGCTATAACAAGTGTATCGACCCCATGGAGATCTTCATGAGCAACAAAAAGTTTGCAGAACGACTTAACAAAGCCCTGGACGACATTGGCGTCCCGGAACGCAGTGATGAACGGGTTGAGGTGTTTGCAAAACTCATCAAGGCCCCGAAATTTAAAGCAGATGCCATATTAAATGGCGCCATGCCCCTTGATGCACACCTGCTCGAAATGCTTTCACAGGAGCTTGAAGTCAGTGAAGCATGGTTACTGGGTGAGGAATAACAGGAACTGATGCTCACTCAATCATGTGAAACCTTGTCTGGAATCGGTCCAACCCTGGCAGCAAAACTCGCACAATGCGGCATTCACACCCTCCAGGATTTGCTGTTTCATTTGCCCTTTCGTTATCAGGACAGAACCCGGCTCACGCCCATTCAGGACTTGCGTCCCAATGACTGGTGTGTTGTCGCAGGCAGGGTATGCAAAACCGAAATCAGGCAGGGCAAACGGCCCATGCTTTACTGCTATATAGAAGACAAAACCGGCATACTTACCCTGCGGTTTTTCAACTTTAACAAGCAACAGGTCAAAAATCTGAACGAGAGCAAACTCATCCGCGCCTTTGGTGAAGTACGCGAGTTTGCCAGCAAACTGGAAATGATCCACCCTGAATATCAATTGCTTGACGAACAGGAAGAATGTCCTGTTGAAGAAACACTGACCCCCATTTATTCAACAACCCATGGCTTGAGCCAAACCCGATTAAGACAATTGATAAAACGAGCGATAAGGCATTGCCATGATGAACTGGTGAACCTTGAATGGATGCATGAAGATCATCTCCGGCAGCATCGATTTCATTCCATACAGCATGCCATCGTGCAATTACATAATCCTCCCCCGGATATCCCGTTGCAGGCACTGGAAGATGGTCATCACCCGGCACTGAAACGCCTGGCGTTTGATGAGTTACTGGCACAGCGACTGAGCATGCAATTTGCCCGCCAGCAACGTGCTACCCTGACTGCCCCGGTCATGCCCGCTACAAACAACCTGCTGGAAAAGTTTCTAAACGTGTTGCCCTTTGCATTAACCGGTGCACAACAGCGCGTTTTTGATGAAATCAGACAGGATCTGGCTCAAGACCGGCCCATGCTGCGTCTGGTACAAGGCGATGTCGGATCCGGTAAAACAGTCATCGCCGCACTCGCTGCCATTCAGGCCATTGCCAGCGGTTATCAAGCGGCGATTATGGCGCCAACTGACATTCTGAGTGATCAACATGCGCGAACACTCTCGACCTGGCTGATACCCCTTGGGATTCACGTTGAACGCCTCAGTGGCAAAATGAACGCAAAAGCACGTCGGGAAACCCTGGAGACACTGGCCAGCCACAAATGCCAGCTGCTGGTGGGAACCCATGCCCTGTTTCAGGAAGAGGTAACATTTGCCCGGCTGGGACTGGTCATTATTGACGAACAACACCGGTTCGGTGTTGAGCAACGTTTGTTATTGCAACAAAAAGGCCAACAAGACCAGCACATTCCCCATCAATTGCTCATGACCGCCACCCCCATACCCAGAACGCTGGCGATGACACAATTCGCACATCTGGATGTTTCCAGCATTGATGAACTGCCTCCGGGGCGAACCCCCGTGACCACAGCTGTTTTGAATCAGGTCAAACGTGAATCAATCATCGACCGCCTGCAAGCGGCCGTTACCAGCGGACGCCAGGCATACTGGGTCTGTACATTGATTGATGAATCAGAAAAACTTCAGTGCATGGCCGCCACTGCCAGTGCTGAAAATTTGCAGGCACAGCTGCCAGGTATACGGATTGGCCTCGTGCACGGACGAATGAAAGCTGCAGATAAAGATGCGGTCATGGCTGCATTTAAATGTGGCGAAATCCAGATTCTGGTCGCTACTACTGTCATAGAAGTGGGGGTTGATGTTGCAAATGCCAGCCTGATGATCATAGAAAACGCCGAGCGGCTGGGTTTGTCGCAATTACACCAGCTGCGCGGAAGGGTCGGCCGGGGCAGCGCCCAGTCACATTGCCTGCTGCTCTACCAGTCTCCTTTGTCAAGACAAGGCAACGAACGCCTGCGCGTCATGCGTGAGACTTGCGATGGATTTATCATCGCTGAAAAAGATCTGCAATTGCGTGGTGCAGGAGAAATCCTTGGCACCCGCCAAACCGGCTACCGTGAATTTATCATCGCCAATTTACCCCGCGATCAGGCCTTACTGCCATTTTTGTCCGCTACTGCGACCCGGTTACTAAAGGACGAACCGGAAACAGCACGCAGCATTGCAAAGCGCTGGCTGGGTGAATTCGAACAGTTTTTGCAGGGTTGAAGAAAAAACGTCTCTGTACATGACAAAAATTGATTATGTCTTTCCCGCGAAGGCGGGAATCCATT
>CAZDYY010000306.1:0-1099 GCA_964509745.1 uncultured Legionella sp.
CCGCCTTAAATCAGTGACGATAACAGGTCTTGACTACTCGACACAGGTATTGGATATCCTCGCCTCGTCACGTGCACCCATCGAGGATCTGGGGCTTTACAAGGGTAAAATAGATCAACCCATCCTGCCTCTGCTGAATACACTCGGTAACCATGCCATCAGGCAGCTGCGTCTCAGCTACATTGCCGTTCTTGATGACACAGCCGAAACCGAACTGGCTAAAGCCATTGCTGCGCACACCACACTGGAAGTGCTGTATATCCAGCACAGCCTGTTCAGTACCGCCGCGTTTTATCATGAAATAATCCAGAGCAAGAGTTTATTGTGTGTCATCACTCCCCCGGCTTTACCGGACGAATTGAAGGCAAGCATTCAGGAAATGTGTCTGGACAATTGTCAAAATGTGCTGCCAAGACCGAAAACCTTGTCTTTTTTCAAGCCGGACTCTGAAAAAATGATTCCGCAGGACATTCATGCACCACCAGTTGATGAACCATCGCTGCACAGATAAAACCAGTATGCGGCTGCCCCTCATTTATTCCATATCTGAAGCAGGAAATCAGGTATTCGTTTATCCAGCCAGTACACCGGCTTGCCCGGCACATTTCCGGAAATAAACCCGACATGACCACCCCGTTGACTGAGCTCCAGCCTGACGCTATGTGATAACTCATGCGCATGCGGCACTGCATCCGGTGACATGAACGGATCATCCAGGGCATGAATAATGAGCGTCGGGGTTTCGATGCGAGCCAAATATTGGCGGGAGCTGGATTCACGATAATATGCATGCACATTCGGAAAACCATGCAAACGCGCGGTAATGTTTTCATCAAACGTCCAGAAACATCGCAGGGACTCAAGCTCTTCTGCTGAAAAATGCAATGCATCTCCATGTACTGCCAGCTTGCGGATAAACAGCTTGCGCAAATTATTTAATAAATAACGTTGATAAAAGCGTGAGAATCCCTGATTTACCCGATCAGCCACATGTCTCAGCTCAAACGGCACCGATACAGCCACTGCGGCCTGACACAATGTCTGATGCCCTTGCTCGCCCAGCCACTTCAACAGGACATTTCCACCCAGCGAAATGCCC
>CAZDYY010000306.1:1109-2736 GCA_964509745.1 uncultured Legionella sp.
GACGCAGGTTGACAATAGCCCACACACTTTCAAAACCGCGAAACTGCATCACCACACCGCGCCAGCCTGCCTTGTTATAGGCACGCAACTGGCCGGCAACATAGGTAGAATCCGCACTGCCACCCAGACCATGTAAAAGAACCACCAGTGGCGCATCAGGTCCAATCCCGTTTACTGCCCAGGCCAGATCAATAAAATCACCATCCGGCAGTTCCAACCGCTCTGTGCTGTCAATTGGTGCTTTCAGATTACGCCGGGCAAATGTCGAATACATCGTTTGCATGTGCGCGTTGGTCAGCCACCAGGCGGGTTTGAATGGACTGGTCTCAATCATTCATCGTCTCTATGGTATTGAGGACTGAATTCATGCACTGCATCCACCAGTACGGTTACATGCTCTGGTGGAACGTCTGGCGTAATCCCGTGCCCCAGGTTAAACACATGCCCGCTGCCATGACCATAAGACTCAAGCACCTGTTTAACCTGGGCGCGAATGCAATCAGGTGAGGTGAGCAATACCGCGGGATCCAGATTGCCTTGCAGAGCCACTTGTCCACCGACTTGGGCGCGCGCGGCGTTCAAGTCACATGTCCAGTCAACACTTAACGCATCGCAGCCGGTACTGGCGATGGATGGCAGCCATTGCCCCCCGCCTTTGGTAAATAATGTGATGGGGATATGCGGGTATTTTTTCTTTAACTGTTTTACTATCAGAGCCATATAGTGCAGTGAAAATGCCTGGTAGCTGGCGGTGGTTAGAATGCCACCCCAGGTATCAAATATCATCAGGGCATTCACACCGGCCTGCACCTGCTCATCCAGATAAGCAATAACGGTTTCCGCCAGTTTGGTCAGCAATTGATGCATCGCTGCTGGCTCGCAGTACATCATCTTTAACACACGTTTATAATCGCGACTGCTGCCACCTTCAATCATGTAGCAAGCCAGGGTCCACGGACTGCCGGAGAAACCAATTAATGGCAATTCAGCCGGCATTTCCTTGCGAATCAAACGCACTGCATCCATCACATAACCCAGATGCTCCACAACCGACGCGCCGGGTAATGCATCAATTGCCTTAACACTGCGCAAGGGCCTGGAAAAACAGGGCCCCTCTCCCTCAACAAATGATAACCCCAGGCCCATCGCATCCGGTATGGTTAAAATATCGGAAAATAAAATCGCCGCATCCAGGGCAAAGCGGCGCAAGGGTTGCAGTGTCACTTCACAGGCCCATTCCGGATTTTTGCACAAGCTCAAAAAATCCCCCGCTTTCTCCCGCACCTGCCGGTACTCAGGCAGATACCGTCCAGCCTGACGCATGATCCAGACAGGCGTGCGCGGCACGGGTTTTTGTTGTAAGCTGCGAATCAACAGGGACTGGGTTACATCGGTCATAACAAATATTCACTCAAAAAAAATAGAATAGTGAATTCTAGCATGGAAACAGGAGAAATGATGATAGACACACTGCGCATATCCTCACTCAGTATTGATTCACGCATTGGCGTGCATGCATGGGAACAGCGCATTACACAAAAACTGTTGCTCGATATCAGCATTCCGCTGGATATCAGTGCCTGTAATAATGATCTGGCGAATACGATTGACTATGCTGCGCTTTGCG
>CAZDYY010000306.1:2746-3006 GCA_964509745.1 uncultured Legionella sp.
TTTGCGAGAGTGTCACCACATTTGTTGAAACGACGGCATTTAGCTTGATTGAAACGGTTGCGGAGCAAGTGGCGGCATTGATCAAGGAGACCTTCCGGGTCAATCAGATCAACGTCACGGTTTGCAAGCCGCACGCCATTAAAAACGCGGGGAATGTGTGTGTATCAATAAGTCGCTAGTTACATCGTCCTGAACGGCCTGCATAACAGGCTGAATTGAACGGGGACTAAATCCTGTATCAGGCGGCTCGTACCCGGCAG
>CAZDYY010000307.1:0-3001 GCA_964509745.1 uncultured Legionella sp.
TCAAAAAACCATATATCAGAAGAATGAGTCCTGTGCCCTGGTTAAATTTTTCCAGTCTTGAGTTTGCCCGGGTGAGCGCTCCCAGATAAATTCCGGAAAAAATCAACAGACAGGCCCATAGGCCCATGGTGATTATTGCTGGTAATAACCGGCTGGCCAGATAAATCGCAACCGCGAGGAGCAGTACCCCGAAAAATGCCTTGACTTCATTCATCCATTGTCCTGCACGGGGGAGCAATTTGCCGGCTGAAGTGCCGATTAATAATAATGGTGCTCCCATTCCCAGTCCCAGGAAGAACAGTGACAATATACCCAGACTGATGCTGCCCTCATGTGCGATGTACCCAAGGGCACCAATCAATGGTGCTGTGACACAGGGAGAGAGGATTAAAATCGACAGACAACCCATGATAGCTGCACTCAGGTAATGGCCACCTGACTGGCTGCGGGTTATGCTGGCCATCTTGTTTTGCCAGGTAACCGGCAGTTGCAATTCATACACGTTAAACATGGATAGTGCGAGCAAAACGAAAAGCAGGCTAAACAGGCCAATTGCCCATGAAGATTGCATGATGACTTGCAGATTTTGTCCCATAAACGCAATCATTGCGCCAATTAAACTATATGTGACAGACATGCTCAGGACATAACTCAATGACAGCAGGAATGCCTTGCGGGTTGATATTTGATGCCCGTGGCCGACAATAATACCGGAAAGCACGGGGATCATGGGCAAGACACAGGGTGTAAAGGCAAGCAGCAGACCAAATCCAAAAAAACTGAGGATGATAATGCCCCAGCTGCTGTCAGAAAACAGCAAGTCCAGGTCACTGTTTTGGCCAGGTGATTTGGGTATGGGTGGTGACAGGGTGGTGGTCTGGTTTTCCATGCTGGCCATGGTTAATGCCAGTTTACTGTTAAAGGTTAACTTGATCTTTTCCTTTTGTGGCGGGTAACAAAACCCGTCATCCGAGCAGCCCTGGAAATGGACATCAATCAAAGTTTCACCGGGTTGTTTGCCAAGCACGGGGACAGGCAAGTCAAGCTGGCTACGGTAGATGTTCAATGGATGCCCCTGGGCATCGGTTTTTTTCAAGGAAACTGGCAGCGCAAGTGTCCCCAGACTAAAGTTACTGTCTGCAGGCCGGGATATGTGGATGCGTTTCTGGTACAGGAAATATCCTTTCCTGATTTGCCACTGCAGGTTCAGTGTATTGGGTCCTGTGGCTTTTGCCCTCACTGGCCGGGGGCGGGTTAGCAAAGCCACATAAAGATGTCATGAGCAGAATGGCAAACAGATAATATTGTTTCATGGTGGCTTCCCGCGATGGCGTAAGAAAATAAAATATTTTTTTAATTCACCCTTGAAAGCGGGGTGTATGTCCCCATATTAGTTTCATCAGCGCAGTTTGGCAACGGCGCTACCGGTTCAGAGTGTGCTCTGAGTATAAAACCAATTTGTGTTACATCAATCAGGAGAAAAGATAAGATGAAAATTCGTCCTTTACATGATCGTGTTGTCGTTCGTCGTATGGAAGAAGAACGTACCTCAGCTGGTGGTATCGTGATTCCTGACAGCGCGACTGAAAAACCCATGCGCGGCGAAGTAATTGCGTTTGGTCCTGGCAAGGTTCTGGATAACGGAGATGTCCGTGCGCTGTCTCTGAAGGCAGGCGACATCGTTCTGTTCGGCAAATATTCCGGTACTGAAGTAAAAATTGATGGTCAGGAACTGGTTATCATGCGTGAAGACGATATCATGGGTGTTCTCGAGAAGTAATTGAAGTCCCGCGGTCTGACTGCGAGATTCAATAAATCAAACAATTGGAGATAATGATAATGGCTAAAGAATTACGATTTGGCGACGAAGCGCGTCAACAAATGCTGGCTGGTGTGAATGCATTGGCAAATGCTGTGCAAGTGACCATGGGTCCCCGTGGACGAAATGTTGTTCTGGAACGTTCTTATGGCGCTCCTACTGTAACCAAAGACGGCGTATCTGTTGCGAAGGAAATTGAATTTGAAGAACGCTTCAAGAACATGGGCGCGCAAATGGTCAAGGAAGTGGCTTCCAAGACTTCTGATACAGCTGGTGACGGTACAACCACAGCGACTGTACTGGCTCGTTCAATCCTGGTTGAAGGTCATAAAGCGGTTGCTGCCGGCATGAATCCTATGGATCTGAAACGTGGTATCGACAAGGCTGTTCTGGCTGTGACCAAGCACCTGGAATCCATGTCAAAACCTTGCAAGGATGGCAAAGCGATCGCGCAAGTTGGTACGATTTCTGCCAATGCTGACGAAGCAGTCGGTTCTATCATTGCCATGGCAATGGAAAAAGTGGGTAAAGAAGGCGTGATCACTGTGGAAGATGGCAATGGTCTGGAAAATGAATTAACTGTGGTTGAAGGTATGCAGTTTGACCGTGGTTATATTTCTCCATACTTCATCAACAATCAGCAAAACATGTCAACTGAACTGGATCACCCGTTCATTCTGCTGGTTGATAAAAAAATCTCCAGTATCCGTGACATGCTGTCTGTACTGGAAGGTGTTGCCAAATCCGGTCGTCCATTGCTGATCATTGCTGAAGATGTTGAAGGCGAAGCGCTGGCTACTCTGGTTGTTAACAACATGCGTGGCATTGTTAAAGTCTGTGCGGTTAAAGCGCCTGGCTTTGGTGATCGTCGTAAAGCCATGTTGCAAGATATTGCTATCCTGACTTCAGCCCAGGTGATTTCTGAAGAAATCGGCAAGAGCCTTGAAGCAGCTACTCTGGAAGATCTGGGTACTGCGAAACGTGTTGTTGTTACCAAAGAAAACACAACCATTATTGATGGTGAAGGCAAAGCGGCTGATATTACAGCGCGTATCGGTCAAATTCGTGCACAAATGGAAGAAACTTCTTCTGATTACGATCGTGAAAAACTGCAGGAACGTGTTGCCAAACTGGCAGGCGGCGTTGCAGTGATCAAGGTTAGTGCTGCTACTGAATTTGAAA
>CAZDYY010000308.1:0-761 GCA_964509745.1 uncultured Legionella sp.
ATACCCCGGTCATACATCACATCAACAAAATGGATCAACATCATGGCACGCACGGTATCATTGGCAGTCAATACTGGAATATCACTGACAAATACCGTATCAAAACGATCGGCAATTTCAAGATAATCCAGCTGACAGCGCGGCACATTGCAAATCACTTCAAATGTAAACCAGACAGCCTGGTCACTATATTTTACGCAGGGAATCATGCGTTGCTGCACCGAAAGCTCTCCTCCCTCGACAGCATGGGGTGCAATCGTGGCGAATTGCTGCGTTAACGATTGATACGCTGCATCATCCAGCGGAGAAAGCCAGGCTTGCATCATGGGAGCGCGCCCCAGACGATAATCATGATCCTCGGCTAGCAAGACGATCTGGCAATGCTGCCTGATCAAGTCAATTGCAGGTAAAAATCGTTCCCGGTGAACTCCGCCACGATATAAATCATCCGGAGCCGTATTGGCTGTCGCTACCAGAACAATCCCGCGCTCAAACAGGGCTTTTAGTAATTCAGCCAGAATCATCGCATCAGCCACGTCATGCACGAGAAATTCATCAAGGCATAACAAGCGAATGGATTTGGCCAGATCAGCCGCAATCCGCTTCACCGGATCTTTTTGCCCCTGCCGTCGACGCAGCTGCGCATCAACCTGTTGCATGAAATGATGGAAATGAAACCGTGCCTTGCGTTCCAGCGATACGCAATCATAAAACAGATCCATCAGGTAAGTTTTCCCTACCCCGACAGGTCCATACAAATA
>CAZDYY010000308.1:771-2984 GCA_964509745.1 uncultured Legionella sp.
GTCACCGGTTTTTTTTTACACCAGTTAAACCATCTGCGCTCAGGCGCAGCCAGCTCATCTGCCACACGTTGCAAATCAACAACAACTTTCCGTTGTAATGGATCATCGGTAATGACATTGCGGGCAACAGCAGCGTTATAAGTTTCAAGTAATAACATATTGTTTTATCGCTTCAATCAATCGGTCTTTCAGCAAAATCAGTTTGCCATGAAAAAAGTGGCCTGTGTCAGGAAATTCCAGTAACTGGATGGAAGGATGCAGGGTAAGAAAATCCTCTACTACCGATACCGGAACCACCTCATCCAAATCCCCCTGCACGACAATCCACGGCCCGGGTTCAAGTGTATATTCATCGTAATTATAATGATGTACAGGAGGCGCGACACTGATGAGCAATTCATGTTTACAGTGCGCAGCGGCTCGCCAGGCAACATATGAACCAAATGAAAATCCGGCAAATAGCACCCGCGCTTCGGGCATTTCTTTCAACCAGGCACGCGTCAGGACCAACATATCCTCACTCTCGCCCACCCCGGCGTCATAAACGCCGGCAGACTGCCCTACCCCGCGAAAATTAAAGCGAATACTGGCAACTCCCAGTTCCTTGAAAGCACGGGCCAACGTGGTAACAACTTTATTTTGCATCGAACCACCCTGCAGTGAATGCGGGTGCCCGAGCATGGCAATGTATCCCGGATCAGGATGTTCAGGAACTGTAAGAACTGCTTCAATTTGACCGGCGTTTCCCGGAAACATAAACGTGTGATCACCGGGGGTATCCAGGTATTGGGTAATATTCATATCAAGACAATTCCAGCGGGAATGCGAAAGGGTATTATACAACGAAAAATGCCGATGAAACCAGGCAACATCCCTTTAGTCAGAGCCCGGGCATCGATGTCACACCAATATACACAAGCGTTCCCACCTGAGCCCAGATCGCCAGCTCCATGATATCTGAATTACGCATCCGGATGCATCCATGCGATCCCGGCGTTCCCAGAGGGGTGCTGTCCGGGGTACCATGGATATAAATATAACGTTGCAAACTGTCGACCTCTCCACCTTTGTTCAAACCGGGTTCCAGCCCATCCAGCTGCAAAATGCGGGTCAGGATCCAGTCCCTGGCGGGGTATTGTGCTGCCAGCTCAGCACTGTAATATTCACCCGTCCACTGACGCCCGACAAATACGCTGTTTACCGGAGATTCAAGCCCGATAACACTGAATATACGATGCCAGCCACGGGGTGTACACTCACTGCCAGATTGTTCTCCCAAACCGTTTTTTGCCGTTGAAACAGGATATGATTTATACAGTACATCATCTTCATAACAATAGAGCATTTGATCCTCTGCCTGGATCAGAATGCGCTTCACATTCGTAGTTGCTTCATCCATTTATTGCCACCGTCTTGATATTCACAAACTCCAGAATGCCTTCCCGGGATAACTCTCGCCCAAAACCAGACTGCTTGATACCACCAAAAGGCAAACGTGGATCGGACGCGACAAAAGCATTCACAAAACAAGCCCCGGCCTCAATTTCATTCACCGCAATTTGTTCCCCTCGATGCAGATCCCTTGTAAACACAGCGGCTCCCAGACCATAGCGACTTTGATTTGCCAGTCGAATGGCGTCACCTTCATCCTGTGCTGAAATCACCACAATAACAGGTCCGAATAACTCATCATCAAATGCTGGCATTCCTGGTTTAACGTTGGTCAACAACGTTGGCGGGTAATAAAAACCCTGACGCTCGGGGATGACACCACCAAGACATAATACAGCTCCGGCATGAATGCTATCCTGGACTTGTTGATGCAGCTTTTTGCGCAAATCGCCTCGTGCCATAGGGCCAAGATTGGTAGATGAATCCAGCGGATCGCCCATTTTGTATCGATTGATTTGTTTAATCAATTCTGTCGTTAACGATTCCAGGACATCGCGAACAACGATTATCCGCTTCGCTGCAATACAAACCTGACCACAATTATTCAGGCGTGAATCAACAATACACCGTGCCGCCAGCTCCAGATCAGCATCCGCAAGCACAACATATGGATCGCTACCACCCAGCTCCAGCATGGCTTTTTTCAAATGCTTTCCTGCATTGGCAGCAACACTTGACCCGGCCTGCTCACTCCCGGTCAATGTCACTGCAACCACTTTTTCATGCGCAATGACACTGGCGACCCGATCTTTATCCAGCAA
>CAZDYY010000309.1:0-2979 GCA_964509745.1 uncultured Legionella sp.
GGTCACATAATTCAACTTGCGCTGCAGCTCACTGATGGAATCAGCACCCGCATAAATCAAACCGGAGCGCAAACCACCAACGATATCAGCAATAATGGGATCCGTTAATATCGCGACAGAATAGCGTCCTATTCTGTTGGAAAATTTGCCGATGAACAGATTGAAGCCTTCACGAATCATAAAAACTGCGAAATCCGGTGTAAATCAATGCGGGCCATGAGAGGTTTTATCAAGTGAGCCAGGTTTGTCCAATACCTCATTCTCACTGTGCTTTTTACCATCCATTTTATCGAATATATACAAGGCAAGATCATGAGCAGCCTCAGGGTACTTATTCTTCCACTCCGAAATTCTTTCCTCGCTTATGTTTTGTTGATTCTTAATCTCTTCAGGAATCGGTCGAGAACTGTCAAAACCAAAGCCTGCCATCATGTGTATGCTATCTATCATCCCATCATGAAGTTTAATCAACGCCTCTTTCGGCTTATTTCCATAATAAAGTTTATTAGCTTCAAACTGGTTTCTTCTTAGTGCAGCACATACTTCTTTTATCTGAGCATCGGTTAATTTAATCGGGATATCTTCTCCAGTAGTGACGCCGTATAGCGAAGTCTCCTGGCTGATGTTTTCCTCTACTGCCGTCCTACCCTTGATTTTTTCCAGGTGATTTTTCCACGTTGTTTGTATGATGCGCGCCGCATCATGCAACTTGTCCTCTCTTTTCCTTATTAATTCTTGACCTTGCGACATCCACGACATGTCGTTGGTTTTGCCATTGTTCTCAACCCCCGTTAATTTAGACTGAAACATCTGCACATTCGAGCCAAGGCGTAAAGATTGCCCTGAATTAAAATTATCAAAAAGATTATTTCCATCAAATGACATCATCTTGTAGGGCCTGGATTTTTCCTCACTAGTCAACACATCGGCTAGCGATTCACCTTGAAGTAAAGTAGACAATATCTGCATTGGGCCACTAAATAAAACAACAGAGTCCTTTAACAGTGCAGTTCTTTGTCCAGTTGCAGGTAATTGCAGTAATCGATAACATTCTTCGGGGTCATCGATGTCTTTGATTGTGTTATAGGCATCACCAATGCTGGCCGCTTGTACAGGGCTTATGGATAATAGCGCTTTGCTAATTTGTTTCAAACCTGATTTTAAAATATCAACATAGGCTCTCTTTATTATTGCTTGCTCTTCAAGCGTGAAATCTTCAGGAAAGTCCTCGTTTGTCATGTTTTCTAACGCGCCTCCCAGCCTTGTTAATAATTGCTTATCAAGTCCTTCAGTAATGGTATAATACTCTTCAGGTTGTACAATCCTGAACGCGCTAAAAATATTTCTGGTTGATTTATCCAGAAACATTCTAAAATCAGTAATGTTGATATCAGGATTTAGCTCAAATAATATTGAAAAAAAGCGCATTTTATAAAGTTGAACAAGCGGGGAGCCAGCTGAAAGTTGAGAGTTTGAGAGTTGCTTCAGGGTTTTTAAAGCACCTTGATTATACGTTGCAAGGATACCACCCTGGATAAGACGCAATTGGTCTTTTGCAGCTGGATCAATGCCATTATCATCCATTGCTATGCCAATGATGTCATTATTCATTAATGGCACTTCAAAGCTCATTTCAAATTGTGAATGAACTAAACTTCCGATATCAAGGAGCATCGGTCCGTTGCTATCGACGATATCAGGAAGTGCCTCCACCTCGATATTGGTATCAAAGTCAGAATAGGTACCTCTGATTAACAGAGGTGCGATTAATCTCCCAATATCACTGGCTGCAGCTAAATTACCGCCTTTTTGATTGATATATGCATCCAGTTCCATTTTAGCTGTTTTATGCATATCCAGATCAATTTGCTCGATACATTCAGCCAATAATTCCGTATCAAAATCCAGCGGGGTAAAGTGTTGTTTAGTGCAAAACACCTTTAATTTCTCCATGGCTTCTGCATTGAGCATCGATGAACTATATATGAAAGTCATTTTGGCTCGGGGATTTTTTTGGCGAAACTTTACCATGCGTAATTGATTTTCATCATTCAAAAATTCATTCGGGTTACCGCTGAACCAAATACGGACGTGATTTTGAGTATTAAATTGATATTTTGGCATGATCAGTTGCTCCCTAATGCGGCTTGGTCTTCAGTTTCTGCTTTATGTTTAAGTATAGACCATGATTAAATTGGCGCACTGTAACATCAGGAGGTCCGTCGTAAAAAACAGATTAAGGCCGGATCAAAAAGGAAAAACCGGCTTTGATTGAACGCATAAATCCAGAATGATTAGATCTCGAGACGTTATTTTAGTAACCTCTGGATTGCTTCGTCGCTGCACTCCTCACAATGACAGCATCTGTGAATTGACCGCAGTTTTAATCACACCCCGCAAACACGTTGCGGGGCACGGGGGTACGGATTGTCAATACATCCTAGTCCATCAACTTGTGCGGCAGGCTTTCGATTCGCCCGGCCGGGGTAACGGTCACATAATTCAACTTGCGCTGCAGCTCACTGATGGAATCAGCACCCGCATAAGTCAAACCGGAGCGCAAACCACCAACGATATCAGCAATAATGGCATCCTGGCGATCAGAATAGGCAACATCGGTGGATACACCTTCGGCTGTTTTCCACTCCTGCATTTGCCCCAGAAAATCTTCCTGTGCCTCACGTGATGCCATGCCGCGATAGCGTTTTACTTTTTTGCCATCTTCTTTGGTAATGACCTTGCCCGGTGTCGGTTCTGTACCCGCCAGCATGCCGCCTATCATGACAAAATCCGCGCCAAATGCCAGAGCCTTGACAATATCACCCGAGGTACGAATGCCACCATCTGCAACAACAGAACGATCTGCACGCGCGCAATCCTGGATACAGGTGAGCATGGGAACACCAAACCCGGTCTTAATCCGTGTACTGCACACAGACCCACCACCGATCCCGGCCTTGATAATATCTGCACCACATG
>CAZDYY010000310.1:0-2976 GCA_964509745.1 uncultured Legionella sp.
TATTTCGTTATAGTCGTCGTTTAGCCGTTGCAATACATTGATATCCCGCTGGTATTTTTCCGCGCATTCGGTTGCAATGAATTCACGAATACCCGTGGTTGTCCAGTCACGAACGTCAGCATCAGGCTCCTGCAAGCAGCGACCGATCTGGTTTAGTGTATCTGTATCTTGTCTGGCCAGAGCGTTATTAACGATGGTTGCCAGCACCGTTGCATATGGTCCCAGCGTGGTCTCATATTCAGATAAAATAATTCGTTTGGCACAATGAGTGACCCAGCGAACATTGTGTTCGTTTTGATGATTTCGGGCTTTATTGGTTTTGAGCCAGTCGAGGTGCGTCTGTGCCCTTTGATAATTGTTGTCCTGTGCCAGCACCTGGCCATCAACCCACTCCTGCATCAGCCTTTCAGTTGCAAGCAGGGCCGGGAACGCTGACAGGAAATTTTCCGGTTTGCGTAACCAGGATAAAAATGATGCAGAGTAATCTGAAGCGACCATTTCAAGCTGCGGTTGCAAGTTGCCATACAGGACAAAAAACCGCTCTGCAATTCCCAGGCAGGCGTCATTCCATCGGTTCAGTGCGGTGGGTGAGGTGCGATTGAGCTGGTCCAGTTCTTTATAAAGGGCTGTTAGTGCCGCATATTGAACGTGAAAGCCCTTTGCCAGCATTTTTATGTGCCGGGTGCCGTGTGGCGAGATCTTTTGCAGGCGCTGGAGAGCATATTGCTCTCGCAATGTCATCAGTGCATCGCTATGTTCCAGTTGCAGGCATGCCTTGTGGTTTTCATGGCGAAACTCTGTCGGGAAACAAGCCAGAGCTGCCCTGATTGCCTGGACAAACTCCCGCTGTACCGGCCGGCTTACAAATCCCTGCTTTATGCCGGTATGATATTCCAGGTCATCACACAAGCAAAACAGCCGATATCCGGCGATCAGGTGTAGATAGCAAAGATGCTCGAAGGCTGCTTGCTGGTTTTGTGTTGATTTGAGTATTTGTTTAATCATGCTTTCTGCCGCATGCACCAGGCATAACACAGATGTGATGCTATCAATAATCGATTGTTGCTGCTCTTGCTCGCTGGTGTTTGTTTTCTGATCCAGGCTGGTGGTGCCCTCATCCGTTCCCGGGGCAGAAAACAGCTCTGCAACCGGTTTCTTGCGCAGTTGATCCATCAGAGATTGTTCTTCCTTTTTGCCTCGCAGCAAGCCGGAAATCCGGGTTTTTACCAGGTGAATAATCGAGTGATGCAAATGCTTGTCAATTTGGCTTTGAATCCATGCAAAGTGTTCATCAATGCACTGATCGATGGACGCGGTTTGAGGTGCATTGACGGGCGTGGCATGGTTCAGGTGCTTGACTATCTCGTTATATCCATCCCTAAAGCGTTCTGTTTGCAGAATCAGTTCCCTGGCCAAATCATCCACTGTCATCCCCGGGTTTTCTGCTGTTGCGGGCACGACGGGTGCTGCTGGTCTGGTTGTATTTTCCATGACAGGGAAGGGCCCATATTTATCAACATAGGCTTTGGTGAGTCTGGTTTCTACCCGTTCTTCCTTGTGCAGGAACTGATGCACGGCCTTTTGTTCCAGGAGCCAGAGCTTATAATAATCACTGTTGTTAGTTGCCGGTGTCTCGACAGGCCTCGTTTGCCATGCATGTTGCAAGGATTGGGGCAAAAATGATGTTAATTCATTCAGGACATTGTTCCAGCTGTGCATGAATTGTGTGATTACCGGATTTTGTAATATATCCCCTGCCATATTGGCTGCGGTTACGCCATGGTAAAGCAGTCCTCGCAGTGATTCGACAGTAAACATGGCTGCATGCCAGGCATTCCATACGTCCAGCGGTGGTGTGCCATGCCGTTCCTCGACCTGTTCAAAATCTTCCAGTGCCAGTTGTACATGGTGAAGGGCATTGATAAGGCTGATATAACCTTGTGCAGCGGGTGTGTATTTATGTTTATCCGTAATTGGCAGTGTCAGCTGGCCCGGCTCGACAGGGAATAGTTCACGCACCAGACCGGGATCCAGATTGTCACACAACCAGGGGAGCAGTCCTGTGGCAGCAGGAATGGTGTGTCCGCTACCTTCAGGGATGATTGCCTGCATGTCCTGTATGGCTATATGCATCGTAGTCAGCTTGTGTTCAGGATCATCAATGATGATCTTTGGTGCTTCTATCAGTGCGTTTTGATCAAAATGCATGATCTGTTCAGTGGTAAAGATTGAGTGGATGTAAACAAGCTGCTGACCCTTTATCAGTAAATATTGTCCAACAAATGGTGCCAGCGTGTTTTGTCCGGGTAATTTATTTACCGATGTTATGCGCATCGTTCGGGTTTCCGCAAATATCATATCCCTGATTTTTCGCGAGAGTCCCAGTTGCCTGAATTTATCAAACAGTGTGCGATGTCCGAATTGCTCACCAAGTGCTGTAAGTGGCGCAGCAAGGCATTGCTGCTGGATTTCGCCTGCTTCAATCATGGCAAGGGCTTTTTGGGCATCAAGCATTTCATTGAGCCGGATGGATTGCTCTTCAGACAACGAGGTATAGCGTGCGAGTAATCGATTGACCCTTTGTGTCGCTTCCTGCCGGTCACGTTGAATGTTCGCAAGTATGGCACTTTCCTGCCGAAGTACATTGCCTAAAAATTCCGCCCGGGTCTGTTTTCTGTCTGTCCAGTAATGTTCCTGGGCTTGTTTAACTTCATCCAGTGTATCCGCTGCGTGCAATTCCTGTAACCAGGCTTGCAGTGGTGTATCCAGTTTGGGTTCTACCCGAACCAGATGAGCCTGGAATTGCTTGTACAGTGCGATCAGGCGAGCTTGCTGACCGAACACAGGCGTGCGGGTAAAAATGCTCAAATGATGTTTTAAAAATTTGAAAAAATCACTGGCTGCTGTTTCAGTCGCAGTTTGTTCAGCATCAATTTGATATCGGGCCAGACGCTGGCAGCGATATTCATCTATTTT
>CAZDYY010000311.1:0-2948 GCA_964509745.1 uncultured Legionella sp.
CTCGGCAAAGAGCGCCTTTTTTAGCACGAATACTGCAAAAAATGTTGAGCAATTTGTTGAGAATGTGGATGCGTATATCGCAACAAAACCATAATCAATGATAACATTTGACCTTCTCACCCCTGCTTTCGCAGGGGTGGACAATGATACTTTCAAAACCAGGTCGTATCGTCACGAGTAAAGTCTTCCCGTCTACGTCGGAATTGTTTGGGGATAATAAAACAGGCAGAGTATCAGATTTTATAATTCGTGACGAAAAGGCCTGATTCCGAATATCGTATATTTGAAATTTGCTGTTCAAAACAGCAAAATACAATGTATAATGATGTTTACGATATCAAAATACATAATGCCATATATCCCAGATTAATAAATTTACCCATTGATAAACGAGACAGCCTCTTTTTACTTGGCCCAAGGGGAACCGGAAAAACGGCCTGGTTAAAAACGCATATTCCAGACTCCATTTACCTCGATTTACTTGATTTTACTACCTACAGTCCATTATTGGCCGATCCAGCCCGTTTGCGAACGTTAATACCTGAAAATTATAAAGGCTGGGTGATTATTGATGAAGTACAACGTATCCCGGAATTGCTAAATGAAGTGCACCGATTGATTGAGCATGAGCATGTTCGCTTCATTTTAACCGGCTCATCAACTCGAAAATTGAAACGCCATAACAGCAATCTGCTGGCGGGACGTGCTTTACGTTATGCCATGCATCCGCTTGTACCCCAGGAGTTGCTACAGGATTTTAGCCTGACTAACGTGTTGCAATTCGGCTTTCTACCTGCTGTTTATACTTATGCAGATCCAGTCCGGTATTTAACGACGTACATACAAACGTATTTACAAGAAGAAATTGTTCAGGAAGGTTTGACCCGTAATTTGACCGCATTTACCCGGTTTCTTGAAGTCGCCAGTTTTTCTCAAGGTGCTACAATTAATGCTACCGAAATTGCCAGAGAAGTGTGCGTTGACCGTCAAGTGATTCAAAATTATTTCAGTATTCTTGAAGAGTTACTGATTGCTCATCGCATTCCGGCATTCACCAAACGGGCCAAGCGGCGATTGATCCAGAAAGATCGCTTTTATTATTTTGATGCGGGCGTCTACCGTCATTTACGCCCGAAAGGAATATTGGATCGGGCAGAAGAAATTGAAGGCGCAGGGTTGGAAACCTGCTTCATGCAAACGTTTCTGGCATTGAATGACTATCACAACTGGAACAGGCAATTATATTACTGGCGGACTTCAAATGGTCTGGAAGTTGATTTTATCGTCTATGGTGAGACCGGATTATGGGCGTTTGAAATCAAACATACAAAACACATCACTCCACGAATGCTCAACGGTTTGAAGGAGTTTTTACAGGATTACCCCATCGCACAGTGTTATATACTCTACCTCGGCCAGGATACGCTGTATCTGGATCAGATTACAGCATATCCAATGGAGTGGGCATTAATGCACCTGCCGGAATTATTTGAAAAGCAGAGGTAAATACTCACCCGATCGTTTTGCATCATAGTCACCCATAAAAAACCTTGACAATAAAAAGGCTGAATTGCAAGCTCAATTACAAGATCAACTATTACTAAAACAGGCTTTTTGTGTTATAATTAACCAAAATCAAAGGGTTCACAGAACCACAGTAATGCTCATCAGTTCGTTGGATGCTTTCCAGAGGTCAGTTCATGGGTAACAAGTTTTCACATCAAACGATAAACCAAACACCGTTATTAACCCGTTCAATCACAAGAAAATTAGGTCATGGCGCTTTTAGCACAGTATTCTTTGGTTACTGGAATGATATTCCTGTGGCTGTGAAACGAATCAATTTAAAAAAGAATGAGCATTCAGGATTCCATCATGTCGAGGAAGAAATTCAAAATCAGGGAAAATTAAAACATGACAATATCATCACACTTTATGATGTAGCACAAAAAGGCGATTATCTTTATCTGGTTTTGGAGTTCATGCCAGACAGAGATTTGGCTGATCTAATCACTACCGGAAAAACACGCCATTTTACTGGCTACACGTTCAATTCCATCAGCAAAAGCATCATATCTGCGCTGGATTATATGCATCAGCAAAACATCATTCATCGCGACATAAAACCGGAAAACATTCTGGTCTCGAATGATTATTATCAAGTAAAAATAACCGATTTTGGATGGTCTATCGATGTAACCAGGACAAAGGATACTGGAATATTTGGCACGATTTCTCATCTCTCGCCTGAAATTATTCTAAACATACTGGGAATCAACAAAGCAGAGAATTATTCGTGCCTTTCCGATGTGTATTCTTTCGGTGTGACCGCAGCAGAAATGGTGAATGGGGAATTTTTTCACAGGAATTTTTCAGCGCCCACAACAAAAGATTTACAGTACGTACTGGATCATCCTCCCCATATGACAGCATCTGCCCTGGCGTGTTTACCGGAGGAGCTAACGAGCGCTATTTATGGTAGCCTGGAAAAAAGTACTGCCAACCGCTGGAGTACAAAACGATTATTAGCGCAATTAAACCCCGCCCGCCGCTGTTCAGCCCCGAATAACAACCGGACCATTGAGGATATCATCGCTAAAGGGGATTTAATCAACTTGCAATGCTACATCACAGATGATGCATCACGAATTAATAATACAGATGCCAATGGCTTTACACCATTACATTATGCAGCACGTTTTGGGCAAATTGAAATAACACGTTATTTACTGGATAACGGGGCTGATTTATCGATAAAAACACCGGAACATGCGATTAAATATCCGGGAATGTCAGCTTTGGATATTGCAAAGTGCGAAATCGATCATGACGGTCATGCTGCGGTTACGTCCATGTTGATTAATGCCGGGAGTGGTGTTCAATGCATCACTCAAAATTTAACCCGGTTTTCCATCTTTCAGCGAGCATCTGCACCGGAGTCATTCGAA
>CAZDYY010000312.1:0-2943 GCA_964509745.1 uncultured Legionella sp.
GCTATTTGAATGGATTTGAAAGCATCTGTTTTGCCAATCGTTACATCACAGATGGTGTTTTGCTGATAGGTTAACACAGCAGGATCCTGCAACAGATGATCGGTTTTGATGACATCGCCCGGTTGAAGCTGAATGATATCTGCAAGGCGAAGTGACACGGGTTTTAATTCAACCTGCAAATGCAACGGCTGGATTTTCAGCGCATCGTGTAAGCTGGCGAGCGGCTTGTTTTCTGTTACGGGAGCGGGTAATTGTTCCATCACCCATTGTGGGTCAACATAACCGGTTGCTGTTCCGTGACTGTTGGTTAATGTCAGGGAAAGAGACGGTGACCCGGGGTAAAACCAGTCATCGTTGTGATCTGCCAGTAACTGACGGATCAAGGTTTCTGCAACGGCGTTGAAGCACGCATCGGTGCTGCCAGACAGACTGTATTTGATAACGTCAAGATGACTGGTTTCTGCCGGAGGTGATGCAGGGGAACGATTCACCGTGCAGGTAAACGGGAATAAAGCATAGTTCGTGTTCCAGCGTTCAACCCTGTCTTCAAACACCTGTTGAAACCGGCGTAATTCATGATCATTAATCAGACGATAAGGTTTGAAATTCATTTTTTATGTAACTCTTCCAGTAATTGTTTATCAATCTCCATGATCTGCGAGCAGGCTTGAAACATACGTTGCAGCACGACGATATTGCCAAATTCCATGGTTGAATCCACGTTGGAGGTTTCCAGTTTTCCAGGTTGAATGGTGCCAAAACCTGCCTCGTTGGGACGCCCGATTTTTCGGCCGTGGATGCTTTTGGCACGAAACAAATTATCCTGGGCCGCAACCAGGACATGTTCCATATCATCAAACGCAGCCAGTGCAACATGTGCGCCTTGTTCAGTCTGGCCGTTATCATAGAGATATGAAATTTGTCCGTTATCATCAAAGGAAAAGCCGGTCTGTTTGCCTTCACCATATCCATCATGCCTGGTGACTTCAATTGAGGTTTGCGTGTGGTCGGCGGTATTTTTTTTATACAACCGGACGGATGAGTCCTTGTCCTGCATGTAATCACCAAAGTTCAGGGCAATGGACTGGGTGCCCTTCAGTCTGATGTTCATCGTGTTATAACCACGCTCGGCTGTACCATCGTTATCGTAATTAAATTTAATGGATTGGGGGTCAAAGGTAATGGTTGCATCGTCACAGGTTGCAGCGATCAAGTTCCATTCCAGATTTTCACGCGAGTTTTGTCCTGTGCCAGGCATCCCCGGGGCTTCCAGTTCGAAGTTGATTTTATGTCCAGCACCTTGTTCGTCAAATACATTCATGACCGTAAAGCGGATGTGTTCGTATTTGCTTTTGAGTGGATCCGGATTTTCCGGTGTGCCAGGATCCTTTTCCAGCTCGACGATAACAAACTCACCTTTTAAATCGATGGAGTGCGTCGGTTTGCCGGGACTGGATTTTGCTCCGGTTTGTTGAATGGGAACCAGTTCACCATTGTTGTTATACCCCTGAACCAGGCCTTTGCTGTGCTTGTCGATCAGGAAGCCATCCTGGTTAAACCCGAATTCACCATCCCGGTTATAGCGCAACTCACCATTCTTAAGCTGGATAATGAAAAAACCATTGCCGACAATAGCCAAATCCGATGTGTTGCCGGTTGCAAGGTAATTCCCGGCATTGAAATTGAGACTGTGGCTGCTGACTGTCACACCGTTACCCTGATCATCGTGACTGGCATCCTGTCCCAGTGATGAATAAAACACATCACTGCGTTTGAATCCCGGGCTTTGCAGGTTGGCAATGTTGTTTGATGTATTTTGCAAGCCATAACTGGCTGCCACCATGCCGCTTAAACTGGTGTACCAGGTTGAAGTCATGATAGAACATCCGTGATTTCAGTGAGTTGTTTATCCATCAATGCACCGTTGATTTCAATCGTCAGTCTGGGTGGGGCATTTTGCGGGAAGATAATCTGTCGCACTCGACCCACGTCGTTACTTCCCATCATTTTAACTTCCCTGCCCAGCATCATCAGGCTCTGGTTTGCACTCGTCATGTTCAGGAGCATGGTTAATGATTCATTGGTTGTTCGAGCTTCCTGCAAGGATGAAAATTGCGCCATTTGCGCCATAAACTCACGGTTATCAACGGGTTTCAGGGGATCCTGATACGTTAATTCCTGCATGAACAGTTTCAGATAATCCGTTTGATTAACACCTGTGTCCTGCAGGGGAAGAATGCTTTCACTCATGGTTGTACTCCGCTGGCCATTTGTAACAAGACCCATTCATCGCGTTGATGTTGTTCTTTCAGCATGGTTTGATGGTGTTGTATTTGTTCCCGGACAGATTGTTTCCTTTCCAGTAGTTTTAATTGTGTGTTTAACCGTACTTGTTCCAGTTGCAAATCCTCCTCGTCTGACTGCAGGGACAGGATTTTTGTCTGAAGTTCATGCTGTTGCTGTTGTTGCTGCATCATGAAATGCATGTGCGCCATTTCCTGTTCGGGAATGATTACCGCTGGCATGCTGGATGAGGTGGCCAGTTTTTGTTGTATGGTGGAAATATTCTGCCGGTAGTGAGTGATTTCCTCCCTGGTCTTCAGCAGTCTGTGTTCCAGATTGTGGAGCTGGCTTGCCAGTTTAGTGCTTAACGCGTGCAATGTGTTGCTCATGATAATATGTCCCTGAAGCGCTGAAACAAGGTTGATGCAGGCAGGGATGCATGAATGCCCTGGGTCAGGATTTCCTGAATTGCATCAAACCGTGAAACAGCTTTGTCTAGTGCCTTGTTATTGCCGGGCTGGTATGCGCCGATTTCAATCAAATCCCTGTTTTGCTGGTACAGGCTGAGCAGGGAGATAATTTGTTTTGATATTTGTTGTTCATTCTGACTCGTTAACTGCGTGGCCAGCCTGGAGATACTTTTCAGAACATCAATGGCCG
>CAZDYY010000313.1:0-1332 GCA_964509745.1 uncultured Legionella sp.
AATCAAGATGACTCAAAACAAGACTCAAAGAATCAACCTCTCGACTTGCCCGACACTACCGAGGAGGTTCCTTCTGTTAGTAATGGAACGGTTGCGATTATCGACCTCGAGCAGCGGGATGGTTTCGTAAATGTAAGCGCCACAACTACGGATTTTCCCGTTATTCGATGTGTTTATCAGTTCATGAGCGAAGGGGCGCGTCCTGTAGTAGAGGAGTTCGACGGAGCTTGTCAGTCTGTTTCTATCCCGCAAGTTGAATTCGAAAAAATTGGAACTTACGTTCTCACCGTTACTGCTTATAGCGACTCTGGAAAAATAACCTCAACAAGAAGTATTGATATCAAATGAACAAACGCATTTTTGTAAACTTCTTCCTGACTGGCTTCTTTGCCTTTACAGCTGGCTTTGTCTTTGGCGCTCCTGTTAGTGCTGTAACTGGTTCCGATTGGCGAGCTGGGCGAATCATGGACGACCAGATTTTTTTCGATAAATCTCAAATGTCCGTGAGCGATATCCAATCATGGCTCAATAGTCGAGTCCCTACATGTGATACTTGGGGTCAAAGATTGCATAGCAGCGGACAGACGCGTGCAGATTACGGCAGGAGCGTCGGCGTCCCTCCTCCATATATCTGCGTAAAAGACTACTACGAGAACCCTACTACCCACGAAACTAATTTTAGTGGGTACACGCCGGCTGGAAGTATATCGGCCGCGCAAATCATTTGGAACGCCGCACAACAGTACAATATTAATCCAAAAGTAATCCTCGCAACAATACAAAAAGAGGCTGCAGATAACCTGCTTGGTGATGACTGGCCGTGGTTATCTCAGTATCGCTCGGCATTAGGCTACGGGTGTCCCGATACTGCCCCGTGTGATGCCGAGTACTATGGTTTCTATAACCAAGTTCATAATGCTGCTAAACAATTCAGACGTTACGCTACCTACCCCGAAGAATATCGCTATAAAACACAGGCTAGTAACTTCATACAGTTCAATCCTTCGTCTGCATGTAGTGGCTCTAGCGTCTTCGTATATACCCAGGCATCAGCCGGGCTGTACAACTACACGCCATATCAACCAAATGAAGCTGCGTTAAATAATCTATATGGCACGGGTGATGACTGTAGCGCTTATGGAAATAGAAACTTTTGGCGCATATACAACGACTGGTTCGGGAGCACTTACTCCGGCGTCTTACCTCTACCTACCTCGAGCGTCAGCGTAAACACGACCGAGGCAACAATCGGCCAGCCGATTACCGTCACTTACTCAGTTACCAATCCTTTCAGCTATCCAATAACCGTGCCGTCCATCGGCATAAGCAACC
>CAZDYY010000313.1:1342-2919 GCA_964509745.1 uncultured Legionella sp.
GGCCAAATGTACGATTTTGACGTCAAATCAAATGTTTCGTTCGCCGCCGGAGAGCGGAAGACTTACACCGCCACTTTCACGCCCAATTACAGTGGGGCTTATTCGCTTGCGGTTGCGTACAACTACCACCAAAGCTGGTATGCCGGCAGCCACACGTGGCTGAACGTTCATGCGCCTCTATTATCCGTTACTAGCCCTTTGCGGATAAATCCGGAATTTCCAGTCATCAACCAGCCGCATACTGTATCGTTTACGATCAAGAATAACGGTGGACTCACGGCATATATAAAGTATCTTATGGTAACAACGGTTCGACGCCAGCAGGCTTCAAGGCAGTGCCCTTGACCCTGGCTCCTGGCCAGTCCTATGCCTATTCTGATAGCCGCACCCAAACGAACACCAATGGTCAAACCTCTTGGATCGCATATCAGCTAGGTGATCTCTGGTATAGGACCGGCAATGATTCGACCTACCGTGCATACACCACCCCTGCCAATCTCAAGCTCATCAGCCCAATCGCGTTAAATCCTCGATACCCGTCAGTTAACGCTTCGACTACCGCGACGTTCAAAGTCAAAAACACTGGTGACCAACCAGTCAGGGTCTCAAACATGGGTATAGGCGTTCAACGCACGAGCGACAACGCACGATTTGACTTTACGGGCGTACCAAGCGGCTTCCCAATACTCCTTAGAGGAGGTGAGACTTACGACTACATTGCCGCCCGTACCTTCCCGACCAAGAATACTTACAGCTTATTCCTCACGAGTTCATACGACGGCGTTAATTTCAGCGGATCGAATATTACCTCCGACAACCCAGATAATACGCTAGGGTATAACTTCGATGTCTTCAGTTCACCAGCAAAACTAGAGTTCACGAAACCACTTACCACTACTCCATCAAGTGGACCTCAAGGCCAAATCGAAACCCTCAATTACCAAGTCACTAACACTGGCGATGCGCCGACCGGCGACATAACCCTTGCATTTTACTGCAGGTTTAACAAGTACGCATATTGTGATATCCCCGGCCGAACGGTCAATCTTGCGAGTGGCCAATCCGCAGAATTAAGCTCCACTGCTGGATACTTCTCGAATGGCCAGTTCACATTCCAGCCATTAAAGTATGAAAATGGCCGCTGGGGAGAATTTGGTATTACTAAAAACCTCGATATCTGGTCATACACGCCGCCCAAAAATGCGTTCACGACCACACTCAGTCTCGACAAAACCTCGACGACGGTTGGGCAGCCAGTCACGGCAACGTATACGATCAAAAATAATACGGTTCACGATATCCAGCTTCCTGTCTATGCTGTCGCTTCCCGCTTAAACGGCGCCTTCTATGACTTTGGTTTGCAGCGATGGTTCTACTTACGCGCGGGCGAAACCAAAACGTTCACCTCCACGTTTACGACACAGACGAGAGGGTCTTACGCCCTGTTCCCAGTTCTCAATACATCAAACGACACCTGGTACGGTTACGACACCCAGACAATAACCGTTCAGTAACTGCCCTTAACGCACTATAATTAATCTGTGATGAATACCGACACGTTTTATCTGCAAAACATC
>CAZDYY010000314.1:0-2185 GCA_964509745.1 uncultured Legionella sp.
CCTGTTGAAAGTGGATCAAATCAATTTTGATTCACCCGAAAGTGCAAAACGCAAAATTCTGTTTGAAAATCTTACTCCGTTGTTTGCATCAAAACGTCTCGTAATGGAGCAGGGAAATGGCAGCACTGAAGACTTGACCGCACGCGTCGTGGATTTGTGCGCACCGTTTGGCCGTGGCCAGCGTGGATTGATTGTTGCACCGCCTAAAGCGGGCAAGACCCTGATGTTGCAAAACCTTGCGCATTCAATTGAAAAAAATTATCCCGACTGCTTCCTGATTGTTTTGTTGATTGACGAGCGTCCTGAAGAAGTGACCGAAATGCGTCGTTCAGTCAAGGGCGAAGTGGTGGCCAGTACATTTGACGAACCTGCAACACGCCATGTGCAAGTGGCTGAGATGGTTATTGAAAAGGCCAAGCGTCTGGTTGAACACAAACGTGACGTGGTGATTCTGCTTGATTCCATCACCCGTCTGGCACGTGCTTACAATACTGTTATTCCTTCATCAGGCAAGGTACTCACCGGCGGTGTGGATGCCAATGCATTGCAACGTCCCAAACGACTGTACGGTGCTGCGCGAAATATCGAGGAAGGGGGCAGCCTGACGATCATTGCAACTGCCATGGTCGATACGGGTTCAAAAATGGACGAAGTCATTTATGAAGAGTTCAAGGGAACCGGTAACATGGAAATCCATTTGAGCCGCAGTATTTCTGAACGCCGCGTGTTCCCTGCTATCAACATCAACCGTTCCGGTACACGTCGGGAAGATCTGTTGTTGAGTCCGGAAGAACTTCACCGCGGCTGGATTCTGCGCAAGATTCTGCAATCCATGGATGAATGTGATGCGATTGAGTTCCTGATTGAACGCATGAAAAATCACAAGACCAATGCGGAATTTTTTGATGCAATGAAGCGTCAGGAATAAGTATCTTTTTCCCTTCTCCCGCAGGCGGGGGAAGGGGGCCGAAGGGCGGATGCCATCATGAAATACACCGATCTTCGCGATTTTATCGCCCAACTCGAAACCCGCGGCTTGTTGCAGCGCATTGATTATCCTGTGTCTCCAAATCTTGAAATGACTGTTGTCAGTGACAGGGTTTTACGAGCCGGTGGACCTGCTTTATTGTTTACTCATCCCAAAGACTATCAAACCCCGGTACTCACCAATTTGTTTGGCACGACTGAACGGGTTGCCATGGGGATGGGTGAGGAAAGTATTGATGCCCTGCGCGAGGTGGGTAAATTGCTGGCGGCACTGAAGGAGCCTGAACCACCGAAGGGTTTTAAGGACGCCTTTTCCAAACTGCCCCTGCTGAAGCAAGCGCTGAACATGGCGCCAAAGTTTGTCAGCAATGCAGCCTGCCAAACACATGTTTGGGAAAATGATGAGGTCGATTTAAGTGCCCTGCCCATTCAAACCTGCTGGCCCGGGGATGCGGCACCACTGATTACCTGGGGCATGGTCACGACCCGAGGGCCACATCAGGCGCGTGAGAATATGGGAATTTACCGTCTGCAAGTGCTGGGTAAAAACAAGCTCATCATGCGCTGGCTCTCTCACCGGGGCGGGGCGCTGGATTACCAGGCCTGGCAACAGGAATATCCCGGCATGCGATTTCCGGTTGCAGTAACCCTCGGGGCTGATCCTGCAACCATGCTCGCAGCAGTAACCCCTGTACCGGATACGCTCTCGGAATATGCATTTGCAGGGTTGTTGCGTGGTCAGCGTACACAATTAACCCGTTGCATCGGATCTGGTTTGCATGTTCCTGCCAGTGCGGAAATTATCCTTGAGGGGTATCTGGAGCCTGGAGTAGAAGCACCCGAAGGTCCGTTTGGTGATCACACGGGTTATTACAATGAAGTCCAGTCTTTTCCCGTTTTTACCGTGGAACGGATCACGCATCGTGATCAACCCGTTTATCATAGTACCTACACAGGACGTCCTCCTGATGAGCCTGCGATTCTTGGTCTTGCCCTGAATGAAGTGTTTATTCCGCTATTGCAAAAGCAGTTCCCGGAAATTGTTGATTTTTATTTGCCACCCGAAGGTTGCTCGTATCGCCTGGCAGTCGTTACTATAAAGAAACAATATCCCGGGCATGCAAAACGTGTGATGATGGCTGTGTGGTCGTTTTTGCGGCAGTTTATGTATACCAAATTTGTTATTGTCTGCGATGAT
>CAZDYY010000314.1:2195-2918 GCA_964509745.1 uncultured Legionella sp.
CATGACCACGCGCATGGATCCCTCGCGGGATACCGTGATGATTGATAACACACCCATTGATTATCTGGATTTTGCATCTCCTGTGTCGGGACTGGGTTCCAAAATGGGAATGGACGCGACCAGCAAATGGCCTGGTGAAACACAACGTGAATGGGGACGCGCGATTCAAATGGATAAAGAGATCCTTGAGCGTGTTAATGGCTATTGGTCTGATCTGGGAGTCAAGGAATGATATCAGCACGTGTTGAGAGTATTACCCCGTTGACTGACAGTATTTTGCAATTAATCCTGAAACCGGACACCTACATTGACTATCAGGCGGGACAGTATTTGCAAATCATTTATCAAGATGAAGCCTTCAGTTATTCGATTGCCAATGCGCCCCTCGGTTCTCATCAATATGAATTGCATATTCGACACACGCGCGCCAATCCTTACAATCAGCCGTTGCTGGGCGATATCAAGCGTCTGGGAATGGTGAACATCGAGCTGCCGATGGGTGAGTGTAATGTAACTCGATTGCATCCGGACAAGCCGGTTTTGTTTATTGCCGGAGGTACAGGATTTGCACCGGTCAAGGCAATGATTGAGCAATTGCTGGCAGACGGAGATTCCCGGTCCTTTGAATTATTCTGGGGGGCTCGTTCGCAAAGTGATTTGTATATGAATGACAAGGTGTTGAACTGGCAGGCGCACGTTAGTCATTTTAAATATTTTCCAGTG
>CAZDYY010000315.1:0-2917 GCA_964509745.1 uncultured Legionella sp.
TGCCCCCTTCATCTGTCCGCGAAATTGCGAAAACTTCATGCCACAAACCCGCAAGGTGAGTAAATAGATAACCAGTGCTGCGAAAACATGCCCCAGCAATACTGCCAGGCGTAACACCAGCGACTTGTCCAGCCAGAACGAGACTGTGCCAGCACCAAAATACAAATACAACGACATTACACCGTTCGCAACAACAAGCTGAATCAAAAATCGCTTCCAGCCTGCCGGCGGCTTGTAGATACCACGCCTGAACAGCCAGAACAACAACACCCCGCAGTTAACATAACCGGCCAGAGCGGAAGCCAGCGTCAGTCCGGCATGTGCCAGCGGGTAAACAAACAGGGCACACATGGCCGTGTTCGACACCATTGCGATAACACCTGCTTTCACAGGTGTTTTAATATCCTGACGGGAATAAAATCCGGAAGCCAGAATTTTAACCATCATAAAGGCAGGGATTCCCACCGCGATGGTCATCATGCTCTTTTGGGTTTGCAGCAAATCATACGCTGTAAACTGGCCGTAGGTAAAACAACAGGCGATCAACGGCATGGAAAATACGGCAAGCCCAAGCCCTGCCGGCACACCAATCAACAACAACAGTCGCAACCCCCAATCCAGCGCATTTGAAAAATGCTCAACACTTTGTTCTGCATGCCGACGGGACAAATGCGGCAAAATTACGGTAGCAATGGCCACACCAAATACCCCCAGTGGAAAATCTGCAAGCCTGTCGGTATAAAATAGCCAGGTTACACTGCCTACTTTTAAAAAAGAAGCAAAAATCGTATCAATTAACAAATTGATCTGGGCAATGGAAATCCCGAACAATGCTGGAACCATCAGTTTTAAAACACGCTGCACACCTGGATCACGCATCATCAAACTGGGTTTTACCAGCAGTCGCCGGTGCCAGAGAAATGGAATCTGAAACAGCAATTGCACAATGCCTGCAATCAACACTCCCCAGGCCAGAGCAACCACAGGCTGGGCAAAATACGGGCTTAAAAACAGGGCTGCCAGAATCATGGTGATATTCAGAAACACCGGCGTAATCGCAGGCACACCGAAATATCCGTAGGTATTCAGTATGGCACCAGCCATTCCAGTCAGGGAAATCAGCATTAAATAAGGAAACGTCAGACGCAACATATTGGTTGCCAGCAGTGAGCGTGAAGAATCCTCACCAAAACCGGGGGCAAAAATAAAAATAATCACCGGTGCAGCAATCACGCCCACTATCGTGACCAGTGACAATACAGCACTCATACTGCCGGCAACTCGCGCCAGAAAAATGCGCACCTCACTCATCGTACGTGTTTTCTGGTACTCAGCCAACACCGGAACAAAGGCCTGGGAAAAAGCACCTTCTGCAAACAGGCGCCGCATAAAATTCGGTATTTTAAATGCAATATAAAAGGCATCCATACCGGCATGCGCTCCAAACGTTCTGGCCAGAATCATATCCCGTGCAAACCCCAGGATTCGTGAAATAAACGTCATCATGGACACAAGGGATGTCGAGCGCAATAAACTTTGCTGTTTGGTCGGTACTATGGTTTCGGTATCAGTCACGTGCATGTCAACTTAAAATATGAGTATGATTCAAAACAACAATCATACCATGCCCTATTGACAATTTCAGCCGTATTGTGCATGATCATCAACTTTTTATAGCTGCCCTTTATTTGCAGCTAAACCTTTCGGAGATTGTCAGTGGCAAATATCAAGTCGGCGATTAAACGTGCGCGCCAAAACATTAAAATACGTCAACATAACGCCAGCGCGCGTTCCATGTACCGTACTTATGTCAAAAACGTACTCAAGGCTGTTGAAGCCGGAGATCTGGAACTGGCTCGTGCTGCTTATGCAAAAGCACAACCTGTTATCGACAAGGCTGCCGGAAAAGGTTTGATTCACAAGAACAAGGCATCACGCATTAAAAGCCGTCTGAGCGCCCGGGTCAAGGCAATGGCAGCGTAATACTGCATTCCCTTCCCATTCAGAAAAACCGGACTTGTTCCGGTTTTTTTTTGCGCCGGACCAGGGGCTGTTGACATTCGCCAGCCGATGCCCCGCGACTTGTTCGCGGGGTCCATTCGGATCTTGATGAGAACAAAATGGTTGTGCATGATTCAAGATCTCTGGATCCCGCGAACAAGTCGCGGGACGTAGAGGCTCAGAAGATGAATTAACAGCCCCTAAACCAGTCCAGGAGTAGAAACTTCGCGATATATTGCTTCGATTGCATCAATTCGATGCTGATGGGCAGCGCATTGTTGACCCAGTTTTTTCAGGCTGTCGCCAGGCGAAAAGAATGACCACTGTCCTGCCGGACCCCTGGCTGGTTTATTCTTGTTTATCCCGTCTGCAATTTCGTCAATATAACCTGAAACATCCTGTTTTAATTGATGATATTCAGCACAACCATCTTCATACAAGCGTTTTAAGAGAATTGGGGTTATTTTGTCTGTACCCAGCTTTTCATTCGTATGAATATCATACCATTCCCGCAACAGGGTTGATTTTCTGTCCTGGTTGCCCTGTCTGTCAGCACGCTGCTCCGTCGTCAGGGTACCAGGCCGGTTTTTTGCAAATTCAGCATCAATCCTGTCGCACTCTTTCAGGCCATTTATATAAAAATCAGCAATAGCCTGAACCAACGCCTTTTTCTCATCAAATGCCTGCAACATACGGGGGTTATCCTCCACCAGAAATTCCGGTGTTTTATACACTCCCCACCACCAGGAAGCAGCAGAAGCAAAGACATAGTTTTTCAATTCAACATAACCGCTTGCAATGGCCATGGCAATATACAGGGCTGGCACCAGCATGAAAATTTCCAGCAATTCATGCAAGGCAAACGGTACAATCAAGGAATATAAAAATACAAAACTGATACCCACGATAATCACCG
>CAZDYY010000316.1:0-2864 GCA_964509745.1 uncultured Legionella sp.
AGCAATACAAATCAAATCCTCTGCCGCCTGTTGAAAAAATCAATGATGCACTGGACATCAATGCCAAAGTCAAACAGTTTTATGCTTTTTCATTGCATCATCTGGAACATTCTGCGTCCATGCTGGGTGAAGAGGCAATACAGTTGCTAACACTTGCACTGAACAAACAACTGGATCAAAGCCAGGCAATTTGTGTCGAAAGCCTGGAATGGGCCTTGAAAACAAATCAACTTGAGAATGCAGAAAAACTGAAACGATTTGTTTATTTGCTGCCGGAAAAATATCTCGGTTTGGCTATTGCGACGGATAATGCGCCATTACTAAAACTGATTTTGACACACACGTTTGTGAATATGGATACCGTGACCTATAGCCCTAAACCTGCACAGGAGCCCGCGAAACCGCTCCTGGTTCTGGTGTATGAAAAACAAAAACAGGCCTGTTTTAAACTGCTGGTTGAAGATTTGGGGGCAAATACGCTGTTGTTGATAAATGATGGCTATCCTCTGGCGCACAGGATATTACAGGGATCCAGGCAGGATCCATGCCGAAATATTCTCAGTCAATCAATCATCGGTCACGGGCAATCTTATATCAAACAACTCAATGAGCAAATCTCGAATTACATGGCTTCCAATCCTGATTTACCCGAATCTGAAAAATCAGCGTTGTATGCTGCGCAAGATGAGTATCTGTCAACGACATATTTACAAAAGATAGTGGATTCCAAAGTCGGGGTCAGGCAAGCTCAAAATATTAATTCCAGTTTATTAAGCATGGCAAAAAATTTTAATGAAAGTGTTTATGAGCAATGGTTAAAATCAGATGAGTGCAGTCAAAAAACTGCAGAATATTATCTTCTGGAAGAGCTCTTGCAAACACGCCTTAAAAGCATGCAGAAATCAACTCAGGTTTACAAAGCTGCTAGTGCCCATTATGCGAAATTGAATGAGTACGTTGATAGTAATCCTGCTGTCCAGGATACAATGAAGCAATGGACATTTCAGGATTATTCTGCCTTCATGGATAGAAAAATCCAGCTTGCTAAAAACGCCGTGCGTATTTGGGAGATCGAAAACGAGGTTTCTCCGTACCGCAAGAAACCTTTCCGTTCCAAAAATGAGGCAAAAAGAATAAATCTGCTGTTTGCAGAGCAAAAATATCTAAGCGATGAAAGCGAGAGATTGTGCCCTGTTGCAACGTTTGATAAACAAATAAAAGAGTCACATTTGCGTCGTGACAAAATCAGGCAGTGTTTAAGTATCCTTGAGAATAAGGAAGGCAGTCAGGGCAAAATGGAACACCTGTTGGGAGATGTAACCGATCTGCCTGTTACAAACGATGGAGAAATCGACGAGAATGTCTTTGCAAATATGGCTGGCGAATTGTTAGGCATTCAGCCAAAAGAAATGCGTCGCTGGTTTGCAGAGAATAAAGAGTTAGTTGATGAACTGGAAAAAGTGTCTGATACGATAGAAGACAGCGACTGTAGCGCCGGGGAATTATGGAGTGATCTGGCCAGGAGTGGTGTTATAAAAGATGGAAAACTGGATAAAAATGCCCTTAAAGCTGCAGCAGGGAATAAGTCCGGTTTTTTTGCCAGGAAACCTTCAAAGCAGTCTGCTTCAAGTGCTGCTTCCAGTTTGACGGGTGACCGTGGTTGTAATCAGGTATTTAAACATGTGCCTGGGATGAATGGTTCAGAAGGGGCTTGAGTCAGGGTAATAAGTACAGGCCTGGATTCATCAGCAATACAGGCACTGTGCAAATTCAGGGATGATTTCCCGCTTGCGCGGGAATGAGAACGATGAATTACTTCAACATCTTCCGCGCTTTGTGAATCGCACGAATCTGTGCAACAGCACGTGCCAGTTCACCAGCCGCGACTGAATAATCAACTTCAGCATCTTTATTGGCAATGGCTTCTTCAGCACGGGCCTTGGCGGCCAGAGCAGCTGCTTCATCAAGATTATCCGCTCGTTCAACCGTATCAGCCAGTACCGTGACATAATACGGTTGTACTTCCAGCATACCGCCAGAAACATAATAAACGTCCTGTTTGCCACCTTGCAGGGTAATGCGGATTTCACCAGGTCGCAGCATCGTTAATAACGGTGCATGACCTGGTGTTATGCCGAGCTCACCTAAATCACCGGTGACAACCAGCATTTCAACGACGCCGGAAAAAATTTCCCGTTCGGCGCTGACGATGTCCAAATGCGTTGTTATAGCCATATCCGGTTGCCTCATAGAGTTTTGGTTTTCGCAACAGCCTCGTCAATGCTACCAACCATGTAGAATGCCTGCTCTGGCAAGTCATCATATTCGCCGGCAAGAATACCCTGGAAGCCTTTAATGGTGTCTTTGAGAGAGACGTACTTTCCAGGCGAGCCTGTGAATACCTCTGCCACGAAGAAAGGCTGGGACAGGAAGCGTTGAATTTTACGAGCCCGCGTAACCACGCGCTTGTCATCTTCAGACAACTCATCCATACCAAGAATGGCAATAATGTCTTTCAGTTCCTTGTAACGTTGCAGGGTTTGCTGTACACGGCGAGCGGTGTCGTAATGTTCCTGACCAACGACTAATGGATCCAGCTGGCGCGATGTAGAGTCGAGTGGATCAACCGCAGGGTAGATACCCAGTTCGGCAATTTGTCGTGACAATACAACGGTCGCATCCAGATGCGCGAATGTTGTTGCGGGTGATGGATCGGTTAAGTCATCCGCAGGTACGTAAACCGCCTGAATCGAGGTAATCGATCCGGTTTTGGTTGACGTAATACGCTCTTGCAGCATCCCCATTTCTTCTGCCAGTGTAGGCTGGTAGCCTACTGCAGATGGCATACGTCCGAGCAGCGCAGA
>CAZDYY010000317.1:0-2845 GCA_964509745.1 uncultured Legionella sp.
TGAATCAATCCGAAGCACCGGCCTTGCTGGTCTTGCGCCATAAAGGACTGTTCAAACAGGATGAAACCGTGATGGTGAATTACCGTGTGCAGAATAATCGCTACATCGTTGACACAGTTTTTGACAAGGCCATGTTGATTGTGGGCGTGGGCAGAAGTCAGGAACGTGTCGTTATCACAAGGGGAAAATAATGCGCCTTTATCGGATTGTTTTATTGTTACTTATCGTTTGCTTGGCAGGATGTGCAACCACGCATTATGGAAACTATGCCGTCGTGTCAAAAGGGATTAATCAAATCATGGCACAAGACGCTGCAAACAGACTGGCCGCTTTGTATACGCCAGCGCACACGCGTTTTAGAGTGATGCAACCGGTTAAAGATGCATTCGGTGTGTCTCTGGTTCAGGTGTTACGTAAAAAAGGTTACAGCGTGATGGAAGCAACTTCTAAAGGCGCATCATCCGAGGGTCTTGCCCTGCGATACGTGGTGGATGCATCCAGCAAACACATCCTGCACCGCGTCACGCTTGTCGTGGGCGCGCAATCGTTGAGTCATGCCTATGTATTAAAAAATGACGTGCTGCACCCTGTGGGCGTGTGGGTTAGACAGGAGCGAGTAGCATGAGCCAAATCATTGATCCCATGAGTCCTGATGCGTCCCCTGGTGTGACACAAAACACTGGCGTGCGCCGGGTTAATAACCTGCCGTTGTTTATCGCTGCCGGGGCACTCATTCTGTTTATGTCCATGATTGCGATGGTGGCCGTCAAGCGTTCCAATCAACAAATCAAAGTTGAGAAACCAGCGCAAGTCGTGCACACGGTTGATAGTTCCACGATGGCGGCTGAAATTGTGGCGGGAAGTGATGGCGGAATAGAGCCTGCCGTCGATGCTCGCGTTGCGATCCCTGTTGCCATGGTTGACGACTTGGATGCGCCACCCATGCCATACCCAAACACATTGCAACCTGTGGATCCTGAACAGGATCGCATCCGAACAGAAAAAATGGCGCAATTTGAGAGTGCTGTTCGTGCTAAAACGAACATCTCTATTCCTGATCAACTGGGTAAATCACATGAACGGGCCAACGTTTCTCCACTGACAGAAGATGAAACAACAACCAAACTGGCCGCCGTTCGTCGCCAGATTGAACTGATGAAATCAGGCGATCCAACCGCAACTTATCTGGCGCGTTTAAATCAAATGCGTGCCGCCATAAACGGTGGTGAGGCGGCAAGCGCCACGATGTTGCAAACCAGCATGTCGGGTGCAGTTACCGGGGATCGCTGGGCGCTCAATTCAGCCGTTCAAGCACCGCGCACACCTTTCGAGCTGAGAGCCGGAGCCGTGATCCCAGGCGTCATGATTAGTGGTATTCAATCCACGTTGCCAGGTCAAATTATCGGTCAGGTATCACAAAACGTGTATGACACCGCAACCGGTAAATACCTGTTATTTCCTCAGGGAACACGTGTGGTGGGTGTGTATTCCAATGATGTGGTTTACGGTCAGGACTCGCTGATGATTGCCTGGCAACGCCTGATTTTTCCTGACGGAAAGGCACTGGATATCGGCAGCATGCCGGGGGCTGATAGTGGGGGATACGCAGGCTTTAGAGACGAAACCAATAACCACTATGCGCGTATCTTCGGTTCGGCCTTAATGATGTCTGCGGTGACCGCGGGCATTACTTACAGTCAGAGTCAAAATCAGGGGACAGGGTTTTATAGTCAGCCTACAGCGGGAAGCGTGATGAGTGCGGCCCTTGGCCAACAATTGGGTGAGGTTACGGCACAAATGATTGCAAAAAATCTAAACATCGCACCCACGCTTAAAATCCGACCTGGCTATCAGTTCAACATTATCGTGGTGAAAGATTTGACGTTCACCAAAGCGTATCAATCGTTTGATCACTAACAGTAAGGAGACAGGACAATGACAATTCATTTATCCCGGTTATTAAAGCTGGCAGTGGTCATGGTTGGTACAGTGTTGTGTCAATCAGCTTTTCCCATCGGCATGCCTGTTTTTGACTTGAGTAACCTGCTTCAAAGTATTCAACAAACGATACAGCAGGTTGAGCAGAGCAAGACGCAACTGAATCAATATCAAAATATGCTGGAAAACTCAAAGTCCCTGGATGCTCATACCTGGGATAACGCCAGCATGACCATGGATAACCTGATGGGTTCGATTAATACATTGAATTATTACAAGCAACAGGCAGGTGGTCTGGACGCGTATTTGTCACGTTATCAAACGGTTGATCATTACAGCAACACGCCTTGCTTTAACCAAGGTAGTTGCACGGAAGCACAACTACAAGCCATCCATCAACAGGAAGTGCAGGCATCAGCTGCTCAAAAGCGTGCAAATGACGCCATGTTGCGTGGCATTGATCAGCAACAAACATCGATGCAGGCCGATGCACGCCAGCTTGAACGCTTGCAAGAACAAGCGCAAGGGGCTGCAGGTCAGATGCAAGCGTTGCAGGCAGCAAATCAGCTGGCGAGTGCCGAGACCAATCAATTGCTGCAAATTCGGGGTTTGATGGTGGCGCAACAAAATGCGGCCGCCACACGGGCTGCAGCCGTCGCGGACAAGGAGGCCATTCAGGCGGCAGGCGATGCACGGTTTCGTTCCGGTCGCTTTAGAAAAAGTTCAGGGAAAACGTGGTGAGTTTTATTTAATAACAATAACAGGAGCAAGACATGAAAAAAACAGTAGCATTGGCAGTAGCCTTGATGTGCCTTTTATCAGGTTGTGATAATTCAAAACCTGCAACCGCACTGACGTGTAAAGATGATCCAACGGGTCGCTCGAAAGAGGAGCAAATGGCCATTGG
>CAZDYY010000318.1:0-2842 GCA_964509745.1 uncultured Legionella sp.
AGCAATTGAAAATAAGAGAAAGTCTCGAGCAAGGCACGCTGGACTATTTGCCGGATGTCATGCAAGCTATCGCAGAAACAAATGCGATAGAATATACTCGCAACATTGCTGAACAGGAAGTAGAAAAAGCCATTTTCGCCTTGCGTGAACTGCCTGAATCGGTGTATAAAGATGCACTGGCAGAACTTGCACGGTTTGCCGTCAAGCGCGATTATTAAAACGGGTATTGTTCATTCGGAGTGTAGCTCAGCCTGGTAGAGCACTGCCTTCGGGAGGCAGGGGCCGCTGGTTCGATTCCAGTCACTCCGACCATCAAATCAGAGTTTGCTTCAAGCTTCCGCAGGAAGCATGCTGAAATCCTGCTGTTTTGCTGTTTTGGGGTTTTCTGCATCAAAATATGTATATTCCCATGCATCTTCCCGCACAATTAACTCACGCAGTAACCGGTTATTCAGCTCATGACCTGATTTGTAGCCTTCAAAAGCACCAAGCAAATTAGACCCCAGCAGATACAAGTCACCAATCGCATCCAGCACCTTGTGCTTGACAAATTCATCTTCAAAACGAAGGCCATCCTCGTTTAACACGCGATAGTTATCCACTACAACAGCATTATCAAGACTGCCACCTTTGGCCAAATCAGCCTCGCGAAGCTTTTCATAGTCGGACAAAAAACCGAAGGTTCGCGCCCTGCATACTTCTTTTACATAGGATGTTACTGAAAAATCGAATGTTGCGGTTTGTGGTTTATCATTGAATACGGGATGATCAAAATCGATAGTAAATGATATTTTGTAACCATTATGCGGCAGGAACTGCACGTATTTGCCATTGTCTTCAACACGAATCGGCTTCAGAATACGAATATAACGTTTGGGTGCATTTTGTTCGCGAATACCCGCTGACTGTATTAAAAACACAAATGGCGCCGCACTTCCATCCATGATTGGTAATTCTGGGGCATTCACATCAATATACGCATTATCAATGCCAAGACCAGCCAGAGCTGAAAGCAGATGCTCAACGGTAGCAACTTTTACACCGTTGTGCTGCAGGGAAGTACACAGCATGGTGTCGCAGACATTTTCATACGTAGCAGGGATTTTAGCCGGTGGATTACAGTCCGTGCGTATAAATACAATTCCAGTATCTTTAGGTGCAGGATTTAATGTAATAACAACAGGTACACCAGAATGCAAAGCGACACCGGTCGCCTGGATCGACTTCTTGAGGGTTCGTTGGTTTGTCATTCAATACTCATCTTTTGGCAGCTCCCTGCTTTTGCGAGCGCAATTAATAATAGCATAACAATAGTTTACACTATTCTCAACTTTTTTGTGAGCATATTGTCTTGCCCACAAAAAATTGAACAGCCCGGGAGCCATGTGCAGGAAATTTTACGCTTCTTCTTCCCTGCGTAAAAATGCAGGAATATCGAGATAATCGATATCAGGGATCGCTGCGTCATTCCCCTGCTTTGCAGAAGAAACAGGCGCCGATGCCTGCCGGCGTATAACCGCCGGACGTTCAAGCTGGTGATAGTCCAGAGAACCATCCGTACGTCTGGTTTCCATCAGCCGTGCCTTGGCAGGTGCTGCCTGTTGCTGGGTTCGCTGTCTGCTGTCACCCAGTCCGGTCACAATCACCGTTACGCGCAGCTCATCAGACATGGCGGGATCGATAACGGTCCCGACAACAACGGTCGCATCATCAGAGATAAACTCCTTGACCACATCACCGACCTCTTCAAACTCGCCGATAGACATGTCAGGACCTGCAGTAATGTTAACCAGAATACCGCGAGCGCCTGAGAAATTAACATCTTCGAGCAAAGGCGATGCAATGGCTGATTCAGCAGCCTGGCGAGCTCTCTGCTCTCCGGATGCTGTACTGGTTCCCATCATGGCCATACCCATTTCAGACATCACTGTACGCACGTCAGCAAAATCCACGTTAATCAAACCCGGGCGCGTAATCAAATCAGAAATACCTTTAACAGCTCCCAGCAACACATCATTGGCCACCTTGAAGGCATTCAGCAAACTGATGTTTTTGCCCAGTACACTCAACAACTTGTTATTTGGTATCGTAATCAGCGAGTCAACATGCTCGGCCAGTCGACGAATTCCTTCCTCGGCAGCAAGGGCCCGTTGTTTGCCTTCAAAAGAAAAAGGCTTGGTGACCACAGCAACCGTCAGAATACCCAGCTCTTTGGCAATCTGTGCAAAGACAGGAGCCGCTCCTGTTCCAGTTCCACCGCCCATACCAGCAGTAATAAAAACCATATCCGCGCCACGCAGCACATCCTTGATATGCTCACGATCTTCTTCTGCAGCCTCTCGACCTATCTGCGGATTTGCACCGGCTCCAAGACCCTTGGTCAGCTCGTCGCCAAGCTGAATCAAAATCCTTGCATTGGAATTTTTAAGTGCTTGCGCATCTGTATTTGCGCAGATGAATTCTACGCCGTCGATGTTCTCGGAAAGCATGTGTTCCACTGCATTTCCACCACCACCACCGACACCAACGACTTTAATGACGGCATTGTCTTGCTGGCTTTCCACTAATTCAAACATTACATACCTCTCGCTGGATGCTTAGAAATTCCCATTAAACCACTTTTTCATACGGGTCCACATACCACGGCTATCAGTAAATCTGTCACTTGATAAGGGTACATTATAACCACCTTCGTACTGCTGTTGAAAGCCATGCACCAATAAACCTACTGCTGTTGCCAGTGACGGGTTGCTGGTGGCTTCAGCCAGACCTGATGTTTGAATGGCTGCTCCATGACGAACCGGCATTTCAAAACACAGCTCTGCCAGCTCTATTGCACCAT
>CAZDYY010000319.1:0-2833 GCA_964509745.1 uncultured Legionella sp.
CACGCAATCGGGCGAATGTTTCCGGCGTTACATAACGATCAATTGGCAGATGATGTTTTGTCGGTTGTAAATATTGCCCCAGTGTCAAAATATCCACATTATGGGCACGCATATCATCCATGGTCTGGATAATTTCCTCGTCTGTTTCACCCAGCCCCAGCATCAAGCTGGTTTTGGTCAACACATCAGGACGGTAACGCTTGGCAAACAACAAGACATTCAGGGTCTGCCAGTAACCGGCCCGATTATCCCGCACAGGATGCGTTAACCGCTCAACGGTTTCAACATTTTGTGCAAACACATCAACACCACTGTCCAGTAACACGGCAATGTCTTTTTCAACCCCTTGAAAATCCGGTGTTAAAGCTTCCACTTTTGTATCAGGACAACGGACTTTTATGGCACGAATGGAATCCGCATAATGCTTTGCCCCGCCATCAGGCAGATCGTCACGATTAACGGACGTCAGCACGACATAATCCAGATTCATCAGGGAAACCGTTCTCGCGGTATTTTCAGGCTCCTGTGCATCGAGCCAGCCATGCGGGTTACCGGTATCCACTGCACAAAAGCGGCATGCGCGCGTACAAACTGACCCCATCAGCATGATGGTCGCTGTACCGTGCGACCAGCATTCAGAAATATTCGGACATTTGGCTTCTTCGCACACCGTGGACAGTCGATGCTCTTTCACTTGCTTTTTAACATGAGCATACGCAGGCGTTGTGTGATTAACAATGCGTAACCATTCAGGTTTTGGCAGGCGTTGATGTGCCGTATCGGCTGATTTGACACCATTTTTAATGGCAACAACACCATGCTCGGTTCGGTATTTATGCCCACTTTCAACCACAACAGGGATATCGGATAACTTGCTCATAGGTTTACCTGCAATCAATCATGGCGCAATGATCCCAAATTAGAACAGATTGATCAAGTACATTCATGACATACATGCCCTTTTGATTGAAATGCGGGCTCGAGCCAGTGCTGGCGTCGCACAATAAACCACACCAGCCCTACCTCCAGCAAGGCGAGGACACTGCTGGCAAAAACATCACTGAGGTAATGTTGTGTGAGCAGTATCCGGGTGCTTACCACCAGCACTCCGGCAGTAAACAACGCCGGGAAATGACGCGGAAAAAGAATGCTTAAACCGGAAACAAGGGACATGATAACCGTGGTATGCCCTGACGGGAAGGACCAGAAAACCCCCTGGGTGTGAAAACCATAAAACCCGTATACATCACCGCTGAATAACAGCTCAGGCCGCGCACGACCAAGCAGTACTTTGACAACGCCACAGACGAGATAAGGAACCAGCACACACAGCCATAAAAACCAGCAACGGGCTTCCCATGTTTTATTGCGAACAACATAGCGAAAGAACAGCGAAAACAGGAACAATCCAATCACATAAAACTCACTGACACCCAGCCTGGTCAGCCAGTGCAGAAACGGCAGTTTATTTGTCAGATCAAGCCCATGAAAAAACCATGCAACGGGCCTGTCAAAAAAGAAAAAGGACAGGATAACAAACCCCACATAACCTGCAGCAACCCAGGGACGCAACATCTGTTTAAACAAGCGATCAAACGGTTCCATGAATTTTTTCTCCTGTGTTTTGACTATGTGTAGAATGCACCATACTATAACGTGAAGAAGAACACGTCCAGAGGGGAAGTGCCAATGCCTGTTAAAATCCTTGCTGATGCCACACTGCCTGCTTTATCAGCATTGTTCAAACCTCCGTTCATCCTGAGTGTCTACCAGAACCCGGCACAACTACCCGCTTTATTACCGCACAACGACGTACTGTTGTGCCGTTCAACCTTGCGTGTAGATGCCAGTTTGCTCGACAACAGTACCCTTCAATGTGTGGCCACCGCCAGCAGTGGAGTAGATCATATTGATTGTAACTATTTGCAGCAACGCAACATTACCCTGATTGACGCAAAAGGTTCCAATGCCCGATCTGTTGCAGATTATGTGATTGCTACCCTGGCAGCACTACACCGGTTGCGAAAACCTGCAGGGATCCGTGCTGGCGTTATCGGGATTGGTGAAGCAGGTACACAAGTCGTGCGGCGTCTGCTGGCCGCAGGTTATGATGTCCTGTGTTATGACCCCATCAAGGCAGAAACGGGTACGACCTACCCCTGTTGCGCTTTCACTGAATTATTCGCCTGTGATGTATTATGTATTCATCCGAACCTGCATGACGATCCGCCCTATCCAAGCATGAATTTATTTAACAGTGATGTGTTATCCAGATTAAAACCAGGTGTCATCATCATCAACGCATCTCGCGGCGGGATTATCGATGAAAATGCACTGTTAACCACCAGCACACCGATAACTTATTGTACGGATGTGTATTTGCATGAACCCGCCATAGACGCGCGCATCATTGATTTCGCAACACTATGCACCCCACATATTGCCGGCCACAGCATTGAGGCCAAACAAGCAGCAGTAGTCCAGACAAGTCAAAAAATTCACCAGCATTTCGGATTAACCATGCCACCCGATGCGTTACCGGCACTGCAAACGAGCTCGATCATTGCTTGCGAGAACACCTGGCAGGAATGTATTTTGTCCTTGTACAATCCGTTAATGGATACAAAAATCCTGAAAACTGCCGTTGACAAAAAACAGGCTTTTTTAACCCGGCGCAAGGCACATCAATATCGCCATGATTTCAATTGCTATATGTTCAAAGGGCTTGATCAACGCACCAGATTATTGCTTGGGTATGAAGAGATGATGCAATAATCCATCGCGGCTCATTATGTCAACCCTGGATGCTGGCCACCGCCCTTCCTGCAGTCTG
>CAZDYY010000320.1:0-2832 GCA_964509745.1 uncultured Legionella sp.
CGACTCGATTCCCGGCTGCAGGTTAACCGGCAGTGCAGTGTATGATGCAACCTTTGCTCCCGTAAACCCGGCAACGGCTGAAGTTAAAAACCAGATCCCCATCACAAAGCCGGCCATTTTGGGCGGTACCAGCTCAGCAACCATGGCAACTCCAAGTGCAGAAACCAGCACCTCCCCAAGGCTCTGGAACAGATACGCCACAATCAGCCACACCGAAGACACCATGCCATTGGCATCATGCACATAACGGGAAAAATACAACGATAAAAATCCGGCGCTGCAGCACGTCATGCCCAGGGCAAATTTGTACGGCACAGGAAAAACAATTCCGCGGCGATCCAGATAATCATATCCGGCGACAAGGACCGGGCTCATGATAATAATCCAGATGGAATTCAGGGCTTGAAAACTCTGCGGATCCAGATGAAATGACAGCAAGGTTGGATGCACATTGTTCACCGCAAATAAATTCAGTGACATGGGCATTTGCTGATACAGCGTAAAAAACGCCACGGCCTCGACCATCAAAATCACCGCCACCAGCATGCGCATTTGCATGGCAAACGGCTCCCGGCGCATACTGGAAAAATACACCACCATCACAAACAGGGTGATCACCCAGACCAGGTTTTTGGCCAGAATATAATGTTGCAAAAACCAGGCCGCCATACCGGCCAGCCCCACCACCCCCAAAGCCACCAGCCCCCATTGCCAGAAACGTATTGTATATTGATCGGCGGGTGTATTGATTCCGGCAATGTGTCGCCGTTGAACCCGGTAATTGACCAGACCGAGCAAAATACCAATAAAACTGGCCATATAGGCCCAGGGATAACCAAAATGACTGGACAATGCAGGACCGGCAAACAGGGCAACCAGCGCCCCCAGATTAATCGCCATGTAATACAGGGTAAATGCACCATACAAGCGCGGATCGCCTTCTGCATAGGCCTTGGCCAGCAAACTGGATGGATTCGCCTTGAACAGTCCACTGCCCACACAAACCAGCCCCAGAGCCAGAAACACATGCGCTTTATCCGCCAGGGCCAGGGCCAGATAACCTGCAGCCAGTACCATCAGTCCCAGCACAATGGTCCGTTTGGTTCCCAGCACTCGATCTCCCAGAAAGCCGCCCAGTGCAACCATGCCATACACCAGCGCCGAAAATGCGCCAAACGTGTAATAGGCCACGCTGTCTGGAAAATCCAGAAAACGGATAAAATACAGGACCAGAATCCCCTGCATGGTATAAAACCCGAACCGCTCCCAGATTTCCAGCATGAAAATCATATAGAAAGGGCGCGGCTGTTCACGAAACATGGTGATCATGATGTTCTTTGATCCCTGGAAATTGTATATAAATCAAGTTTACTCTCCCCGAACTTGATAATACACTGATCACCAGTATAAAAATCATGTGATGGAATAGCCGCAAATGAATCACCCGCAACAAACACCACCCTTGATTGCAATCGCCTTGATGGTAAAAAACGAGGCCGGATCCATTCAATCTACCCTGGCATCCATGCTGACAGGCGGCATACAGCATTGTTTTATTCTGGATACCGGCTCTACAGACAATACCATTGCACTGGCCGAAGCATTTTTCAAACGGCATCACATCACAGGAAAAATACAACAGGAACCCTTCATTGATTTTTCTGCCTCGCGCAATCGAACCCTGGAGCTCGCTGAACAACGGTTCCCCGATATTCCGTTTTTACTCATGCCGGATGCAGAATGGCATCTCCACAATGCGAGCGTATTGGTTGATTTCTGCGAAGGTGAACAACATGGCCACACCCGGCTTTACCTGGTGCCCATCAAAATGAATGCCACCGAATTTGCCACCGCCCGTTTATTCAGAACAGCCAGTCGTGTCCGGTTTAAAGGGGTTGTGCATGAAGTACCGGAGGAGTTACCCGGCGACAGAGTCCCCAGACCTGTCTTTTTCGAGGTCAATGCATCATCCCGTGGACTGGAAAAAAGCCGGAAACGCTGGCAACAGGACTTGCAGTTGCTAAGCAAAGCATATGAAGAAAATCCAGAGGATCCACGCAATACATTCTATCTGGCACAGACCTGTGAATGCCTGAATGATCTGGACAACGCCTTTCTGTATTATCAACACCGGGCAAAGCTTCCCGGCTGGGATGAGGAAAATTTTGTTACCCTGTATCGTTTAGGCTGCCTGGCCACCCGGATGAAACATTCAGACCCCTTCACAGGCTGGGCAATAGCCATGGATTACTTCCTGAAAGCCTTTGCAATGCGTCCGCACCGTATTGAACCGCTGGTGAAAATCGCCGAACATTACTGGCCGGATAACATCCAGACGTGTTATTTATTTATTCGCCATGCCTGGGACATACCCTACCCCGAACATGACCTGCTGTTTGTGGATCTGGAGGCCTATCATTGCACCCGGTATGAAATCATGAGCCGTTGCGCATGGTACATGGGAGACTATACACTGGGTGAAAAGGCAACTCGACTGGCACTGAAAGCAAGGCCCGGGACTGAACATTTACTCAGGAATCTGGCATTATATCAGGAAAAATTAAACGGACACCCGTCAAACCCTGTCACCCCGACATGCATGGAATGACAACATAACCATCAGGATAAGGATCATCATGTCTGCAAACACGCACAACAAATCACTGGCATCATTGTATCTGCATATCCCGCTCTGGGCATCATTAATCGCCACACCCCAGACACATGCAGCGGGCAACCCGGCGAGCATAGCCTATGTGGATCAGCGTGACGCTGTGCTGCAATCACAAATTACTGCATTGCAGCAGAGTGGCGGTGTGGGGGCAACAGGTG
>CAZDYY010000321.1:0-2814 GCA_964509745.1 uncultured Legionella sp.
AATACGAACAGGCCCGCACCCCCAACCCTGACGTGCTGTGCAACAAGGAAATCAAGTTCAACGCTTTTTTAAATCATGCGCTGACCCTTGGTGCAGACTTCATTGCGACCGGCCATTACGCACGGGTCGAAATCAACGATGGTGTGGGTGCCCTTTATAAAGCCCGCGATCGCAACAAGGATCAAAGCTATTTCCTGCATGCAGTGGAACCGTCTGCACTGGCCAGAACCATGTTTCCGGTGGGTGAGTTGCTTAAAACCGATGTCAGGAAAATTGCTGAAGCAGCAGGACTGGCAACGCATGCCAAGAAGGACTCAACAGGAATTTGTTTTATTGGTGAAAAGCGTTTCAAGGCATTTTTGAATGAGTTCATGCTGGCAAAACCAGGGGATATAAAGAGTGTGCACGGAGACACACTCGGGCGTCATGACGGTTTGATGTTTTATACCCTGGGGCAACGCCAGGGACTTGGCATCGGTGGCACCCGCGAGGGCAGTGAAAATCCATGGTATGTTGTAGACAAGGACACCGCTACAAATACCCTGATTATCGCCCAGGGCAACCACCATCCAATGCTGTACTCACAAGGCCTGATGTGTGGCAAAATCCACTGGCTAAAACCGTTTACAGATGACGCGTTCCCCATGACCTGCTATGCGAAAACCCGTTATCGTCAGGAAGACCAGGCCTGTGTTATCGCACCACTGGATAATAACAACCAGCATTGTGTGATGTTTTCCAGCATGCAACGCGCTGTTACCCCCGGGCAATACATTGTGTTTTATGATAAAAACCAGTGTCTGGGTGGGGCTACGATTGAACAGATTATCCGGTAGAGTGATACAAACCACCAAACGGTAATGTCGACGGGCTGTATGATCGTGTATAATTAAAATAGAAGATAAACCGGAGTGACATCATGGCCGCAATAAACGCATCCCCCACAACTTCAGCACCTGTTACATTCACCGTCAGCGCGGCGAACAAGGTGGCTGCCCTGATAGCCGAGGAAGAAAACCCGGCCCTCAACTTGCGCGTATATATTACCGGCGGAGGTTGCTCGGGATTTCAATATGGTTTTACCTTTGACAAAACCATTAACGACGACGATACGGTGATCAAACAGCATTGCTTCGATGGCAAATCATCCGTCAATCTGCTCATCGACTCCATGAGCATGCAGTACCTGCAAGGCGCTGAAATTGACTTTACCTCAGGGCTTGAAGAACAATTCAGAATCTCCAATCCCAATGCAAAAACCACCTGTGGCTGCGGATCATCATTCAGCATTGGTGACGACGATGAAGATCCCGAAGAAGAAGATAATTAAAAACTCGCGACTGACCGGCAGCGCACCTCAAAACCGGTGCGCCGGACATCAGTAGGATTTCACCACCACCCTCGTGCCTACGTGCATAAAATTCTTGTACAGCCACTTGGCATCTCCCGGATGAATACGAATACACCCGTGACTAGCATTGTAATTAGGCACTTCATAGGAACCATGGACAGCATAATACTTCGAAAAGTACATACACCAAGGCATCGGCGCGCCACCCCGACCTACCGGATACCGGCTGGAACGACAGCCCGCCCCGCCCTTCCCAATCACGTGAAAAGTACCCACAGGAGTTCGACATGACCGGTGAATATCTGGACAATAACTCCGTCCGCCTGAGCCATGGCCTGTGCGCACAACCTTGCCACTGTCATTAATGGCTTTCCATTGCAATGTTCTTGGGCTGAATACAAATTCATTTGCCCGTGCCACCCCCGAGAACAGCAACAAAATAGATAACAAGGCAAGTAAACAATGAGTTAAACCGCGAGTTGTATGTTTTTCTTCCATGATAAGATCCTGTTTTTATTCCATTCAACCTAAGTATAGAATAAAATATAACCATATCAAGCAAAAAATAATCACAACAGGAGTCGACAAAGTTATTCAGCCCAGCGATCCACCCCGGACTTTTTCACCAGAAACTGGATAAATTCGTTATGCGCTGCCAGCTCCGCTTCACTGGCCCCATACACCGGCGACTGACTGGTCAGCTGCTCAATAACCTGTTGTGTACTGGCATGCGAATCAGCACCGGAAACAATCTCATCCTGAAACAGGGTCGTTTGCCCTCCGGTCATGGCAAGGTAGACTAACGCCAGAATTTCAGCATCCAGCAAGGCGCCGTGCTTGTCACGACCGGAGTTATCCACATCATAACGCTTGCACAATGCATCAAGGCTGTTACGTTGCCCGGGATGTTTGTTGCGGGCCATGACCAGCGTGTCAAACACACTGCAGTGATCATTCATGCGTTTGGGCCATTTGGCGTGTTTCAATTCGGCATTTAAAAAACCCAAATCAAACGGGGCATTATGAATAATCAACTCGGAACTATCAACAAACTCCAGAAAATCCGGTAACACGTTTTTAAATAACGGCTTGTCCTGCAAAAACTCTGTACTAATGCCATGAACCCTGAACGCACCTTCATCGACTTCACGCTGTGGATTCAAATACACATGAAAATGCTTGCCTGTCAGCTTGCGATTGACTAATTCAACACAACCAATTTCAATCACCCGATGACCATGCTCCGGACCAATCCCTGTGGTTTCTGTATCCAGTACAATCTGCCGTGTCATTATGCAACCCCCAGCAGGGCTTCAATCGCCTCATTAGCCAACACATCCGCCCGTTCATTTTCAGGATGACCTGAATGCCCCTTGACCCAGTGCCAGCTGATCTTGTGACGTTGTGCCAGTGTATCCAGCTGTTGCCAGAGATCCATATTTTTAACCGGCTCTTTTTTTGAG
>CAZDYY010000322.1:0-2804 GCA_964509745.1 uncultured Legionella sp.
ATCTGCCTCCGCTGTGATTGGTGATTTGGAATTGCTGATCCCGCTGGCGGACATCATTGACAAGGATGCCGAATTAAGCCGTCTGGAAAAGGAAATCGGCAAACTCGACAAGGACATCAAACTGGCCGAAGGCAAACTGAATAATCCAGCTTTTGCAGACAAGGCACCTGCAGAGATTATCAGCAAGGAGCGGGAAAAACTGGCCAGTGCGCAGTCTGCCAGGGGGAAACTGGTGGAGCACAAGATAGCAATTGAAGCGTTGTAAAGACCCTAACTGATGTTTGCCCCGCAGGGGGCAGGGCGCTCGGGATGACATGGGGTACGAAGAAATAACAAAAAAGTGTTTACTTTTTAATCATCGTGTATTACAATACCACTGCAACTACAAATTGACCCGATTATTTAAGGAGAAAAACCTCATGTTTTCATATGACACTCAAAAATTTTTAGTAAACCCTGCGGGTAACGCTACTGGTGGAACAATCGCGATTTTATCTACTTGCTCCATCCCTGCGATCCAGGCAGCTTCCTTTACAGCGCTGGGAACCCTGGTAGCCTCAGGATTAATTGGCTTGATTCCACTAAGCATTGTTGCAGGTGCTGAAGCTGCCATCCTGGATGCACTGCTTGAAGAAAATAACCCCAAAACAAACCTTGCATGCAAATTTGCACTTGCAGCGTCAACCACAGTACTGGGAGCATTTATCGGTATGGTAACCCTTGGTGCCTTTGTTGCCCTGATCGCCAATCCATACACCCTGCCCATGCTGGTGGCAACAGGGATCAGTGCCGGGATTATTCTTGGATTGACTGCGTTTATTTTCGACAATTACAGGAAGAACATAGTGGAATACTCTTCGACCGGGGGATTCGATGTAGATTATGCACTTCCCAAAATTAACTATGATCGCCTGTGTTTCTGGAAATCATCTCCAAAAGCCGGCAATAACGATTCTGCTCCGTTGTTCGCTGACGACAACGCATGTACAGCCACTGTATAAACCAGCCAGCAAGCAGCCCGGGGGATATACCGTATCTTCCGGGCTACACCTGCCTTCTTGCCTCAAACACATTCGGGATCTGCCCCAGTCTGTATAACAAACCCGACAAACTGTTCAACCCGTCGATTTCTATGGTCAGGGTAATTTGATTGGTGTTGTCATGCTGGTTAAGCTGTGTTTGCAACGCGAAAACATGGGCTTTTTCATTCGATAGCAAAGATGTCACATCACGCAACAGGTTCGGACGGTCAAACGCCTTGATCAACACATCCACAACATAATGATCACGGGTGGTACTGCCCCAGCTGACCTGCAGGAAACGTTCCCGCTCCTTTTCACTGGAATATAAAATATTCGGACAATCCTGCCGATGGATAGACACCCCCCGCCCGAGCGTAATGTAGCCAATCACATCATCACCTGGCAGCGGCTGACAGCATCGCGCCATATGTGTCAGCAAACTCCCCACGCCCTCAATACGTAAATCACTGCCCGGCGAGGCTTCAGGCTTGTGATGTGTTTTGACCAGTTTCTTAATCACTTGCGAAACAGGCTCAGCTGGAGACAGCCTGTTTAACACCTGGGGCAACTTGACATCCCCACGCCCGAGTGCGGCGTACAGATCATCCACTGTTTTAAATTTTAATACCTGCACCACATCATGCAAATGCTCTGCTTTAATCCCCAGATTTTTTAACTCTTTTTCCAGAAGCTCACGCCCGTCAGCAGCATTTTTATCGAAATCCTGCAGGTTAAACCAGTGCAATACCTTGGCTTTGGCACGTGAGGTTTTTAAATAATGCAAATGAGGATTAATCCAGTCACGAGACGGCCTTGCTTCCTTTCCGGTTAAAATTTCGACCCGATCACCGGTTTTCAATGCATAAATCAGCGGAACTATCGTGCTGTTGACCTTTGCTCCGCGGCAGCGATGCCCCATTTCCGTGTGCACATGGTAAGCAAAATCAAGTGCTGTCGATCCCGTGGGCAAATCCAGTACATCCCCGTCCGGGGTAAACACATACACCCGGTCTTCAAGAAAGCCCGACTCCATGGTGGCAGACGTTTCCTTGTTGGTTGCCATCTCGCGATGCCAGGCCAGTACTTCCCGCAACCATTCGATTTTTCGCTCATGACCCGCCTTGTACCGGGCACCACCTTCCTTGTATTTCCAGTGTGCCGCAACGCCCATTTCCGCCTGTTCATGCATGCGAAAGGTACGAATCTGTACTTCAAAGACACGCCCTTCCGGACCTTCAACAGCACTGTGCAACGACTGGTAACCATTGGATTTGCACTTGACAATATAATCATCAAACTCATTGGGAATCTGCCGCCACAACCGGTGCACCAGATCCAGAACCTGATAGCATTGCTCATCGGTATCTACAAGGATTCGCACTGCGATCGCATCATAAATTTCATGCAGCGGAACATTTTTCCGCTTCATTTTCCGATAAATGCTGTTGATATGTTTTGCACGGCCATACACAGCAAAATGCTGGATATGCATGCGGGTCATCTGCAGGTTTAATTCATCAACAATCAAATTGACATATCGGTCCCTGTCCAGTCGCTTTGCCCGCAAACCTTTGGCGATGGCCTTGTAATCCTCAGGATGCAAATAGCGAAACGCAAGATCTTCCATTTCCCATTTGATCGCACCAATACCCAGCCGGTTTGCAAGCGGGGCATATATTTCCATGGCTTCCGTGGCAATTTTCTGGCTCAAGGCTGGAGGCAAAGGCCCCAGCGCACGTAAAACACACAAGCGCTCAGCCAGCTTGATCAATACCACACGCA
>CAZDYY010000323.1:0-2789 GCA_964509745.1 uncultured Legionella sp.
GGTGTTTTTTATATCGGGGGATAATTCAGCCAGAGTGCATTGATAGTCTGGCAGATAAAACACCGGGTCATAACCAAAACCATGCTCGCCCCGGCGTTCACGGGCAATGCGTCCGTCAAATCTTCCACAAGCCAGGATGGGGGTTGGATCGAGGGCATGCTGAACCAGGGCGATGGCGCAATAGAAGTATGCCTGTCGCTTGTCATCCGGTGTATGAGCCAGCCGTTGCAGAAGTAAATCAATATTGTCGTTGTTATTGGCCTGTTTCCCGGCAAAACGCGCGGAATAAATGCCCGGCTCACCCTTTAATGCATTCACTACCAAACCGGAGTCATCAGCAAGCGCTGGTTGTCCGGCAACCTTGCTGGCATGGCGTGCCTTGATGATGGCGTTTTCGATAAAACTCAGGCCAGTTTCCTCCGCATCGGTGATGCCCAGTTCGGCTTGTGAAATACATTGAAAGGAAGGCAGCAGGGCTTGCAGTTCAGCAATTTTTCCAGTGTTACTGGTGGCCAGAATCAATTGGTTCATTGGTCTCTCTATAAATAGGGTGTGCACTGAAAAAGCGTGGTTAATTTCTCCGGATATAATATCAGGTCCTGTTTGGCAGGTTTAGACAATTTTTTTATAAACCTTTCGAGCCTCAGGGCTTCGGACTTGTTGTCCGATATGGCCCAGCACCGGGCAAGGTTCACGGGCTTGAAACTTCGGGTATATTTGCATTTTGTTGTGCCGTCGAGATGTTCCTGATAACGTCGCGTGATGTCGGTTGTGTAACCGGTGTAATAGTTGCTATTTTCGCATTCCAGGATGTAGACGAAGTAATGTGTCGGGGTCATATCATAGCTCTCGAATCATTTATATGGCACCATGAGGGTTGCATAATTTTCTCCAGAAAGGAACTCTGATGCATATCACGCAACGACAATATTATGCAGCATATCACCTTTTTTTACAGATAACCGGCCCTGCCTTATGAAGCAACCATTTCCTGCCCTTCATATGACAACCAGTGATGAATTTACCCATCATTTTGGCGAACTTGAAGCGCATCTGACCTTGCTGGACTTGAGCTGGAGTGACTTGTACACACGTTCCGGCGGAGTGTTGGCCCGGGCTTTTGCGGCAATTGGCTTTCGAATCACAACCCTCGATTTGAGCTGGAATGATTTTTATCAGATGCCTGCTCTGGATTTGGCGCGAGCGCTCAAGGCTGTTCCGCCATGGATAAACACGTTTTATTTGACCGGGAATGATTTATTTGAGTTTCCCGGTGCCGGGTTGGGACACATTTTAGCGGCGATTTCGCCGGGGGTAAAAGTGTTGTCCCTGAGTCGAAATGGTCTTGGGAAAGCAATTGCAGCAGATCTGGCGCAAGCCCTGATGACGCTTAAACGGGGCATTGAACTGCTTGATTTGAGCCGGAATGAATTTTACAGGATGGATAAGGCGGAGCTGTGCATGGTTCTGGCCGCTATTCCCGGTGGAGTGAAAACCCTGAATTTGAGCGGGAATAAACTGGAGCGGAGAACCGGTGAAGAACTGGATGACTTGCTTGAATCTCTCCCGGTAAATGTAACCTCGGTTATTTTGGCATCTGGCAAAATCGTTGATATGGATGACTGGCGGCACAAGCGGTATCAGTCCCGCTATGTTGATGCACGACTAAAGCTGCAAGCCTTTGCCCTCCAACAGTACGATGTTGAGCTGACTGAAAAAATAAATGAGTTGATCCTTGCTGTGGCTGATTTGCATAATAAGAAAGATTCCATTCTGGATTTGATTGATGTATTCAGACAAACGCATGCGTTGTTGACCGGGGCATTGTCAGAGGGTGATTATGACCGATATGTCAGAAAAATACGCATCATACCGTCACTGGACTGGAAAATGCTGGCGGATGTGTTGCTGGATATCAGAATACTGGCCAGTGCATCGGGAATAACCCTGAGTAAAACCTGGGATGGGGCTGCCAGGCGAATGGGCGTTGTATTGCCTGCAATTTCAGGTACTTCTGCCATGACTTTGCCACCTGTTTCAGATTCGGGGTTTTTTAATCAGGGCAAACAGAGGGGCGTGTTTGAAAAACCGGAGAATTTTGCCAGTATTTCAAGGCACAGGATTTGACGGCTTCGGGATGCGTTAATTAACTATAAAATAAAAGGAGTAATGATGTCAGCCAAACGACTAACATGGCTTGTTGGCATCGTGTCACTGGTGATTTGCCTGTCGACCTGGGCCATGGATTTAACCCATATGGTTGCCGAATGCATTTATTGTCGCAGTGAGCGCACAATGATTGGATTACTCGGGATTATCATTCTCCTGCCGCCCTATCCATACATCAGGCGTTATTCAGGCTGTGTTGCGGGATTTTTTGGTGCCAGTGTGGCCACGCAACAAATGATGCTGATTCTGAAAAATGGCAGCATGTTGTCTATGGAAATGTGGCTGGCTACAGGGGCGTTGATGATTATTGCCGGACAGGTCTTGTTTATTTTCTACAATGAGCAGGACAGGCCTTGAGGGGATGAGGGTTGTTTGCCAGTATTTTGTTTGTTGACGGAAGAAAACTGGCGTGGATCGTATTGAGACGTCTTGACGGGTGACGCTGGTTTTGCGGGATTGCTTGTGAGGTTTTTATTATAAGGCTCCAATGCCTTAATATACCGCGGGGCAACCGTTCCCTGTATCTTGTGAAGACAGTCAAGCAATTTGTCAAACACGTTCAGATGATAGAGTATATCGACCTGTGCCTGGACTTGTTTTGAGGTCAGCAAACGTGATAA
>CAZDYY010000324.1:0-2788 GCA_964509745.1 uncultured Legionella sp.
AAAACAAGTTTTTTCCGCCAACTCCAATCAATTTCATGCAGGAGAAATCAACGCAAGACTTCTTCAACCTATATTAGGCGATCACTCGGTACTCACGCTGGATGGACATAAACATCTCCTGCACAGAAAATTGCTCTTGCCATCTTTTCAAGGCCAACGTATGCGAGATTATGGCGAGTTGATGGCTAAAATTGTCAAAAAGAGTATATCCGGGTGGAAACAAGGACGTGCTTTGACTCTAATGGATGAAGCGCGTGATATGACCTTCAATATTATTTTAAGTGCCATTTTTGGTATGGATGAAGAAAGTGAGCGATTCGCTACACTGACAAAATCATTGCATGCACTACTTCGTGTAATTCATAAACCCTTTTCAGTTATCACTTTGATCAGTCCCATTTTAAACAGGAACTTGGGATTTTTTACACCTTGGGCGAAATTAATGAAATTACGTCGAGAGGTTGATGCTTGTTTATTTGCTGAAATTGCTGCACGCAAAAAAATGAACCTGGAATCTCGAATCGATATTTTAAGTCTTTTATTACAAGCCCGTAATGGGGACGGAAATCTAATGACGGACCAAGAGATACGCGATGAAATGTTAACATTATTAATGGCTGGCCATGATACAAGTACAACAGCCGTCGCGTGGGCATTTTATGAAATCTTGTCAAATCCCGATGTTCTCACAAAGCTAAAAGATGAATTGCATCACATTGTCGCTCATGAAAATGAGTTGATTCCCAACCTTGATAAATTGATCTATTTGGATGCTGTTATCAAAGAAGCGTTAAGAATAACACCAATATTTCCCGCCATCATGCGGGTAACAATGGAAGAATATCAATTAGGTAAATATACGTTACCTAAAGGCACTACAATTTCACCTTGCATATATCTGGCGCACCGCGATCCTGAAAAATGGAGCGAACCTGAAAAATTTATTCCAGAGCGATTTTTAAACTCATCAGAGACACCGTACACTTGGTTACCATTTGGCAGTGGTATACGACGATGCATCGGCGCAGCATTTGCTCACTATGAAATGAAAATCATCATAGCTCAGATCCTTCTTCATGCAGAACTGGAATTGAAAAAAAATTACGTGGCAAAGATGGAGCGGAAAGGTGTTGTAATTGCACCATCGCAAGGAGTCCCTGTTATTGTGAAAAAATTAATTATTGAAAGGTAAACCATCACCCTGCCATTCCTAAAAAGAAACAAAATTGATCGGATTTATGTGAAACATATATCATTTTCAGAAAAATTTGTATGGCAATGATACAACAGAGAAGCCATAAAAAAAAGAGCCCTCACCCGACGCTGCGCGTCGACCTCTCCCGCAAGCGGGAGAGGTGAGCATCAGGTAACCGCACTTTTAATCACACCCAGTTTGAGTGGTTATTTTGCTTGTAAAACATTAACTATAGTATACTCCAGATATTATAGTTAACGAGGATCTCTAGTGGACGGAATGGAACATTTTCTATCGCCAAGGATGGGGCGGGTAGAGCAGATACATTTTGTGGGGATTGGCGGTGCCGGCATGTGCGGCATTGCTGAAGTATTGCATAACGAAGGCTACCGGGTTACAGGCTCTGACATGTCTGAAAACCGGGCTGTTCTGCATTTGCAATCTCTGGGCATTAAAGTGCACATTGGTCATGCTGCGCAAAATATTGCCGGCAGTGATGTGCTGGTTTGTTCCACCGCGATAAATGAGAACAATCCTGAAATTATTGCTGCCCGGGCACAACGTATCCCGGTGCTGCAACGGGCAGCAATGCTGGCAGAGCTGATGCGGTTTCGGTATGGGATTGCCATCGCGGGAACGCATGGCAAAACCACAACAACCAGTCTGGTCAGCAGTTTGCTGGCAGAAGGTGGGCTGGATCCGAGTTTCGTGATCGGCGGTAAATTAACCAGTTGCGGCAGCAATGCGCAACTTGGAACGTCTGCCTATTTTGTTGCGGAAGCAGATGAAAGTGATGCCTCGTTTTTATTTTTAAAACCCATGATGGCCGTTGTGACCAATATCGATGCTGATCATATGGGCACGTACAACAATGATTTTGTTAAATTACGGGAAACATTCGTTGAGTTTTTGCACCATTTGCCATTTTATGGCGTAGCTATTGTGTGCATTGAAGATGAGGAAATTCGCCGGATTTTACCGGACATCCAGCGACCAACGCTGACTTACGGGTTCTGTGAGGAGGCGAATTATCGTGCACTAAACTGGACGCAAACCGGGTTGCTCAGTGAGTTTACCGTGCAACGACCAGCGCCGCATGCCCCATTGAATATTCAATTCAAGTGGCCAGGGCGACATAATGTGCTGAATGCACTGGCCTCCATCGCAATTGCGACCGAGCTCGAGGTTGATGATGCGTCAATCCAGAGAGCGTTATTGAATTTCCAGGGGGTTGGCAGACGGTTTCAAATGCTGGGCGAGCGGCGTTTTTCGCAAGGTTCGGCACTGGTGATTGATGATTATGGGCATCATCCGCGGGAAATCAGGGCTACGCTTGATGCGTTTCACGCTGTATGGCCAAACAAGCGGCTGGTGCATGTGTTTCAGCCGCATCGCTATACCCGTACACAGGAACTGTTTTCTGATTTTGTTGATGTGCTGAAAATGGCGGATGAATTGTTGTTGCTGGATATATATCCAGCAGGTGAAGCAGCAATTCCTGGCATCAGCAGTGAATCGCTTGCAAAGGAAATTAACGGCCAGTCAACGGGCGTTACGCTGGTAACAGAACAAAACCTGGTCAGCCATCTGGAC
>CAZDYY010000325.1:0-453 GCA_964509745.1 uncultured Legionella sp.
TGGGATTTATGCAACTGGCGGAAGAAATGATGGGGATCACCGTAGATAAATGCTGGTTTCGACTGGGAGCCAGTAGCTTGCTGGATGAAATTTATCGTTGATAAAGGCATGTCACCGGAAAAAATCCCGCACCACATCCTGGTCCGAAAATACAAATTTCTGTGTCCCGATAATCTGGTAATCCTCATGCCCCTTGCCCGCGATGAGGACAATATCTTTTTCCCCGGCCAGCGTTAACGCCTGATGAATCGCTTCCTTGCGGTCAATGATTTTGATTGCCGGCTTGTCAGACAGCACACCTGCAGCAACCTCATCGATAATACTGACAGGATCCTCACTTCTTGGGTTATCACTGGTGATGATGATGTTATCTGCGTATTGGCTGGCAATTTTACCCATCATCGGGCGCTTGGTGCGATCCCTGTCTCCGCCACAACCAAATACCACCCATAT
>CAZDYY010000325.1:463-2783 GCA_964509745.1 uncultured Legionella sp.
CCCTGTTTCAGTTGCACAATGGTAGCAAGGACATTTTCCAGAGCATCGGGTGTATGGACATAATCAACGATTACACAGGGCCGGCTTACCTCCAGCTCCATACGGCCAGGCGAGGCCTCCAGTTCAGCCATCACCTTTACCACCTTGCCTACTGGATATCCGCGCGCCAGCAGGCTGGAAAACACCGCAAGGCTGTTATAAACATTAAATGCCCCCAGCGTCTTGATCCGCACATGATGATCACCCCAGGGCGATATCACATCGAACGTACTACCCGTCATGGCAATTTTTACATTCAATGCCAATACATCAGCACCATCCTGCAACCCGTAAGTTATCGTTTTACAGGATAAGGGAACCTTTGCCTGCATGACGCGAGCATACCCATCATCATGGTTAATCACCGCACTTTTCAGGGAAGGGGTTGCAAACAGCATAGCCTTGGCGTCAGCATAGGCTTGCATTGTATAATGATAATCAAGGTGTTCATGGCTGAGATTGGTAAAGATAGCCTGGGTAAAATCTATGTTGGCCACGCGTTGTTGAACAAGCGCATGTGAGGACACTTCCATGCACACTTGCCTGATGCCCTGCTGTTTATAATCGTACAAGAGATGTTGCAGACATAATGCATCCGGCGTTGTATTTCCGACCGGCTGCAAGGAGTTTACGTCACCCTGCCCCAGCGTACCTATATAAGCCGCTTTATCCCCCAGCATGCTGTGAGCCTGCGCCAGTTGCCATGCAATGGTGGTTTTGCCATTGGTGCCAGTGACGCCGGTTACCGGCAGTGTACGGGCTGGATAATCATAAAATCGGCTGGCGATAGCGGCCAGCTGGTTTGCCAGACGAGGCACCGGGATACAGGGTATCTGATCAGGAAAGATGAACGATGCAGGCAGGTATTCTGGCTCATAAACAATTGCAACTGCCCCTGCCTTTATGGCCTGCTGATAATACAAACGACCGTCAGCAACCGCTCCCGGATAGGCAACAAACAAATCCCCGGATTTGATTTTCCTGCTGTCATTTTGTAATCCTTCAACAGTACATTCAGGGACAGAGGTTGTAATCCAGGGGTGCAACAATTCGGCAAGTTTCATCATACATAACCTCAAGTAACGGGTTTGTCAGGTGGAACATCCATAATCCGCAGGGCAGCCCCCATCACTTTCGCAAACAAGGGGGATGCCACTTGCGCACCATAATAACCACCCCGCGTTGGATCATGAATAAACACGGCCACAATCAGGCGCGGACTGGATACCGGCGCAATGCCAATAAAACTGGCAACATAATGTGCCTCTTCATAACCTTTCTTACCTGCAACCCTTGCTGTACCCGTTTTACCGGCAACCCGATAACCAGGAACCTGGGCCGAAATACCCGTGCCGTCATCCACGACCGCTTCCAGCATATCCAACACCTGGTCAGCAGTTTTTTGATCGATAACCTGGGAACCCTGAACAACGGGTTTGTCCGGGCTGTGCAACAAACTGACCGGTAACAAGCGACCATGATTTGCAAAAATCAGATAACTTTTCGCCAGTTGCAGGGCGGTTACCGACAGTCCATAACCAAAGCTTAACGTGGCCAGAACAAACGGATTCGCATCAGCCACTCTGACAATACTGCCTTCACTTTCTCCAGGATAACCGCTTTCAGTACGCTGGCCAATCCCGCAGCGCATCAGCATATCAATCAACTGCTCGGGCGGGCTGGTCAAAACCATTTTCGTTACCCCGACGTTACTCGAGTGACGCAGAACGCCTGTCACGTCCAGCACACCATAATCATGCACATCACGAATGGTATGACCATTGACCACCATCCAGCTTGGCCGCGTATCAATAATGGTCGTCGGCGTAAATTTCCCCGTATCCAGTGCACTGGCAATACTAAATGGCTTGACGACTGACCCAGGCTCAAAGGTATCCGTGATCGCCTTGTTGCGATAACTGTCCAGAGTATAGTGGCTTCGCGCATTGGGATTAAACGACGGGGCATTGGCAATGGCAATGACTTCTCCGTTTCGCGCATCCAGAACCACCACGGAACCTGATTTTGCACCAAATTTTGCAATGGTTTCCTGGAGTTCATGATAGGCAAAATATTGTATGCGCCGATCGATCGAGAGCTGCAACATATGGCCTGGTTGCGGTTCCTGCACCAGATTGATTTCCTCGACAATACGTCCGGTTCTGTCTTTTACCACCCTTTTATGGCCACTCTTGCCCATCAGCCAGTGTTGATAGGCCAGTTCCAGACCTTCAATACCATTGTCATCAATATTGGTAAAGCCAATCAATTGTGCTGTACT
>CAZDYY010000326.1:0-2775 GCA_964509745.1 uncultured Legionella sp.
CCAGTGTGACCTTTGACGGCAAGAAAGCAGTGTTTCTGGCCATTACACCGACCCCGCTTGCCAATCCATTAACCGTTATCAGTGATGCACGAAAGTTGTTTCCATCGATTCAGAAACAGTTTCCCCCGTCCCTGACCGGTACTATCGTATATGACGCCACAGAATATATTCGCGCCTCTATCACTGAAGTCACCGAGACCATTGGTGAGGCGGCCATCATTGTGATTGTGGTGATCTTCCTGTTTCTGGGGTCGATTCGCTCGGTGCTGGTACCGATTGTCACCATCCCGCTGTCATTAATTGGCGTTTGTACATTCATGCTGTTTCTGGGGTACTCCATCAACCTGCTGACCCTGCTGGCCTTTGTGCTGGCGATTGGTCTGGTTGTGGATGATGCCATTGTGGTACTGGAAAACATTCACCGGCACATTGAGGAAGGTAAAATGCCATTTGATGCAGCCATCATGGGTGCTCGGGAAATCATGACCCCGATCATTGCCATGACCATCACGCTGGCTGCTGTCTATGCACCCATCGGCTTTATGCAGGGTCTGACCGGTGCATTATTCAAGGAGTTTGCCTTTACCCTGGCCAGTGCGGTAATCATTTCCGGTATCATCGCACTCACCTTGTCCCCCATGATGTGCTCCAGAATTTTAACTGCTGAAACCAGCAGTGGTAAATTTGTCCAACGACTGGATAAATTCTTTAATACCCTGAAGGAGCGCTACCAGAGCATATTGCACAGCCTGCTGGATACCCGTGCGATCATGCTGGTTTTTGCTGCCACCGTCCTGCTGGTCTTGCCGTATCTGTACTCACACACACCAAGGGAAACTGCTCCGGAAGAAGATCAGGGCTTCTTTTTTGTGGTCAGCAGCGCCCCGCAATCGGCCACCATCAATTATATCGAGGCCTTTACCAAACCATTCGACAAAATTTACCAGAGTTTTCCTGAAACAGAGCATTTTTTCACTATCAATGGCAGCACAACCAATTCAGGAATTGTATTAAAGCCGTGGGACAAGCGCTCCAAAAGCCAGTTCAGCATGAAGGCACCCTTGCAGCATAAACTTGATCAGATCACAGGCCTGAAATCCTATGCAGTCATTCCCCCCTCCCTGCCTGGCGGCGGTGGCGGCACGCCAGTTCAGTTCGTGATTAAAACCACCAGTGATTTTCAAAGTTTGCTGGATGTATCCAGCCAGCTGGTTGATCGCGCACTGAAAAGTGGCCTGTTTATTTATCTGGATAACAGCCTCAAGTTCAATCAGCCGGAGGTTGAATTAAAAATCAACCGTTCCAAGGCATCTGATCTCGGTCTGGACATGCAAGCCATCGGCAACAGCCTGAGCAGTGCATTGTCCGGTGGGTATGTTAATTTCTTCGAGCTAAAGGGCCGCAGTTATCAAGTCATTCCCCAGCTGGAACGGCGCTTTCGCTTTACCATCAAACAACTGGGACAAATCTATTTGCGTACGGCCAGTGGCAATATGGTGCCCTTGTCCACGGTGGTCACACCGGTTGAAAATACCCGGCCCAACGCCCTGACTCATTTCCAGCAATTAAATTCAGCAACCATCCAGGGTGTGATGATGCCCGGTACGACCCTGGGTCAAGGTATCCGCTTTCTGCAGGAAGAGGCAGACAACATTTTACCCAAGGGGTTCGCAACCGATTATGCAGGACAGTCAAGGCAATTCATTCAGGAAAGCGATGCCCTGATCATGGCCTTTTTTTTAGCCGTCATCGTCATTTTCCTGGTGTTGTCCGCGCAATATGAAAGCTTCCGCGATCCATTGATCATCCTCATCAGCGTCCCCATGTCCATTTGCGGTGCGCTGATTCCGCTGAATCTCGGGGCAGCCAGCATCAACATCTATACCCAGGTCGGGCTGATTACCCTGATTGGACTCATCTCCAAACACGGTATCCTGATTGTAGATTTTGCAAACCAGCTGCAACGGGACAAGAAACTCGATCGCAGGGCCGCAGTAGAAGAAGCCGCTGCCATCCGCCTGCGCCCTATTCTCATGACCACGGCCGCCATGGTCTTTGGTGTATTCCCGTTGCTTATCGCAACAGGAGCCGGTGCTGTCAGCCGGTTTGATATCGGTCTTGTGATTTCATCCGGCTTGCTGGTGGGTACATGCTTTACCCTGTTTGTAGTACCGACCATGTACACGTATCTTGCGGCAGACCATCGGGATGATCAAAAACACCTCCAGCAGAGTTAGGTTGCACCCGAATGATTTTGCTCCTATAATCAGGATACAACCCAGGAACATCGATCTCCATGCAAACATTATTTGATATTCAAGCGATCTTGCTGGATCAGCATCAACCGATATATCAGCGTAACATTTTCAGAACGTTTAATTTTGATAATCGTATCAATTGCATTGTGGGTGCTCGAGGCGTTGGCAAGACAACATTTTTAATTGATTACGTTAAACAACATGGTGGCCTGCAACATCAGGCATTGTATGTCACTGCCGATAATATGTATTTTTTAAAAAACAGTCTTATTGATTTGGTCGATAAACTATATAAAGAAACTGACGTGCGTTTGCTATGCATTGACGAAATCCATAAACAACCGCATTGGAAACAGCAAATTAAAAATATTTATGATACGTATCAACAGATTAAAATTATTTTTACAGGCAGCTCCCAGGCGGATCTGTTACACAGTCGATATGACTTGTCACGCCGGGTAATTGTTTATCATTTAAATGGTCTGTCATTTAGAGAATATCTGGAGATGCGCTACCG
>CAZDYY010000327.1:0-2760 GCA_964509745.1 uncultured Legionella sp.
GTGCCGTGACGCAGGTGGTGCGGGCTCACGCAATGTCCACAGGGAGGGACTCTCGTCCTGCATCGCCCGGGCATCCCGCCTCACCCGGTCATCCCCGCGCAGGCGAACCACACCCGGTCCGGCGGCGAATTGCCCCGGTTGAAGGATCCCCGCCTGCGCGGGGATGACAGATGCAGGGATTTTTTCATCTTCAGAAATAAAATTGTCTTCTTCTGAAAGCGTACATCGATCACTCCTGCCCAGTGCCTGCACAATTTGCGAGGTGATTAAATCATGCACCAGCCTTGGTTGTTGAAACCTCACTTCATGTTTGGTGGGGTGCACGTTTACATCGACCTGATCAGAAGGAACTGTCAAATACAGAACGCAGGCCGGATGACGCCCTGGATGTAACAGGCTTTCATACGACTGCTTCAGGGCATGGTTTACAAGCTTGTCTTTTACCATACGACGATTGATGTAAATATACTGTCGATCATTCTGGCTGCGCTGATAAGCCTGACCACTGACCCAGCCACGCAAATGCATTCCGGCACGTTCAACCTCAAGGTACACAGCCTTGTCTACAAATAGACTGCCCAGTATTTTTTGCAAGCGCTGCAACTGTGTTTTCTCGCACAACGCTGCCGGCAAGTGCAGGGTTTGCCGGTTATTATGATTCAAGGTCAATGCAACGTCCGGTGCACTGAGTGCAAACCGCTTGACCACGGCCTCTATTGCCTGATATTCACTGCGTTCATTTTTGAGAAAGGTTTTGCGCACCGGGGCATTAAAAAACAGATCGCGTACATCAATCGTCGTGCCCTGATTGCGTGCACAGGGGGTAATGTTCAGAACATCCCCTTCCATCTGCATCAACATGGCATGTTCCTGCCCTTCAGGTCTTGATGAAATGGACAGTCGAGAGACTGAAGCAATGCTTGCGAGCGCTTCACCGCGAAAACCCATACTGCTGATGGCATATAAATCATTCAGCATGCGGATTTTGCTGGTGGCATGTGCCGCTATCGCCAGCGGCAGGTCATCAGCAAGAATGCCTGTACCATTATCACTGACTTTCACATGGTTCAAACCACCAAAACCAATATCAATATGAATGGCGCTGGCACCGGCATCCAGTGCATTTTCCAGTAATTCCTTTACCACCGATGCGGGACGTTCAATGACCTCACCAGCGGCAATTTGATTTGCGACTGATGTGGGTAACCGCTGGATTCTGCCCGTTGCTACGCCCATGATGCAGGAATATTCAGCTTTTGACCCGGACGCAAGCTCGTGCCGATCAGGTGATTAACCTTTCGCAACTGCGCCACGGACACGTGATAGCGTTCTGCAATGGCCTGCAGACGCTCACCGGCACGCACCAGATGAATGTATCCTCCCGCCATGGCTTCAATACGTGTTCCATGCGGAGGATAATCCCAGAAGTACCCTTTGACCCCCTGAAAAATCGCCTGGGCCAGACGTGATTGATAAATGGGATTATTCAAATTTTTTTCTTCACGCAAATTGGAGATAAACCCTGTCTCAACCAGAATGGAGGGAATATCCGGTGACTTCAACACAACAAAACGCGCCTGTTCAACACGTTTGTTATGCAACGAGGTTACCGAATCCAGATCGCGCAGAACATGACGACCCATTTGCAAACTGGCACCAATGGTTGCAGTCTGGGACAAGTCCAGCAACACCGTTCGAATCACACCGTTTCTGTCATCAAGACCGGACAGATTCACCCCGCCAAGCTCGGAATGGTTTTCTTTTTCTGCAAGCCAGCGAGCGGCTTCACTGGTCGCACCCCGTTGTGACAAGGCAAACACTGACGCACCACTGGACTGGTGATTATTAAATGCATCGGCGTGAATGGCGACAAAAATATCCGCATTATGGCGTCGGGCAATCTCCATTCGCTGGCGTAAACCCACATAATAGTCACCATTCCGGGTCAATACTGCACGCATGCCTGGCTGCCGGTCAATCAACTGCTTCAATTTAAGCGCAATGGCCAGCACCACATGTTTTTCCGCACTGCGACGTGTACCAATAGCCCCGGGATCCTTGCCACCATGCCCCGGATCAATGACCACAACGACATCGCGCATCGATTTTGGCGGCGCACTGGAGCTGTGTATCGGCGCGGGGGCGGGAGGCGGAGGGCTTGTATAGACCTCTCTGGCTGGCAACGATTGGGCAGGTAATGATTTGGCGGGCGCTTTTCTGGCAGAAACCGGAGCCGGGGCAGACCATACCGGAGGTTTGCTGACCGGTGCCGGTCGCATAGCTGCATTCTGCTGAACAACATCAATGCGCAATATGCGCTGGTTCGGGCTCATGCGCTGCCATGGAATGACCTTGAGTCTGACGCCGTCACGTGCATCAAACACCAGACGCAATGTATCAGGGTAAGGGTGTCCACTGCGCAAATTTTTAATCAAATCGCGTGTTGTCAGGATATTTTTAAAATCAAGCGTTGTCGTGGTTTGCTTTAAATCCAGCACAAATCGTTCGGGATTCTGTAACATGAACGCTTTGTGTGTGAATGGGCCATTGAATTTACAGGTAATAGAAAGTTTTCCGCCAGAATCGCGCACCATCAGCGACTCCAGTGTGGTCGCCATTGCAGTGCACTGCAGCAGCATCAGCATCAGAACACCTGACAGCGTGGAGAATCTCGTCATTAATCATTCACCGATTAAACATGACAACATTGAAACACCCGCAGGACTATACGCACGCGCTTGCATTTCGCGTCCCGCACCT
>CAZDYY010000328.1:0-2745 GCA_964509745.1 uncultured Legionella sp.
TTTGATTGCTCTCTGAACCTGAAATTCCTGAATTTAAAACGAGTGATAAACAACTGGCAGGTGAATCATATGCATATGATGCATATGGTAGGATATAAACACAAGCATTAATGTTAAAACCATTACTCAATGGTCTCACTGATTTTTTTAATATGTGTAAACTGAGACACAAAAAAATCATGAATTCTTTGCTCGCGTTCGCCGGCATAGATTAAATAGCCTTTGGTAAATCGATCTTTGGCTATGTCTTTGAAATAATGCAATCCCTTTAAAAATTCCGGATGAAAAGTTTTGGAAGATTTGATTTCTATCGGGATGAGTTGGTTACCACTTTTAATCAGCAAATCAACTTCATGATCGTTGCTGTCGCGATAAAAATAGCTGTTAGACTCCAAGCCTCGATTAGTGCGATGTTTGATGAACTCAGAGATGACGAAATTTTCAACCAGGTTTCCACGCAATGGATCTCGCGCAAGCTGTTCTTGTTTATGAATATCGAGGCAATAGGTTGCCAATCCAACATCAGTGAAATAAAGTTTCGGGGATTTGATTATGCGCTTCCCGAAATTTTCAAAGTAAGGTTGCAACCGAAAAACGACAAAAGATGCTTCCAATATTGATAACCAATGCTGTACGGTATTCGATGAGACACCCAACTCATTACTAATATTGCTGGCATTAAATAATTGCCCGGCACGAGATGCACATAATTTAATGAACCGCTGAAAAAGACTCAAATCCTTAATGTTAACCATTTTCCTGACATCTCGTTCGATGTAGGTTTGCAAATAGTTCCTATAAAATTTAGTGGGATCGAGTTGATCGTTATACACTCTTGGGTACATGCCATGATAAACGTAATAATCCAGATCCTGGTTTTGGAGTTCCGTGGGTAATTCAGACAAGCAAAGCGGTAATAAGGTTAATATCGCCGTTCTGCCGGCTAACGATTGGCTAACTGATTCATGTAGTTCATGTTGATGGCTACCTGTGAGGATAAACAACCCTTTAGTCGGGTTATTATCAACAATGCCTTGCAGGTAAGACAATAAAATGGGTAAACGTTGAATTTCATCTAATATGGCTCCATCAGGATAGGCTTCCAGAAAACCACGCGGATCGTGTTCTGCAAATTGTCTATCATCAGGATTTTCCAATGAAACATACGGTTTATGGCTGAATAAATGACGCACTAATGTCGTTTTTCCCGATTGTCTAGGTCCCAAGACAGTTACAATAGGATAGGCATTTGCCATATCCAGCATTTCTTGTTGTATATCACGGGAGAGGAAGCTCATAAGTCTTACCATAAATAGAAGTCTGGTAAAATCAGTATAGTTTATGTAAATTTGAAGTTCAACTTCGAATTTACATGATTAGCAGGGCGGTTGACATTTCCAATCCGGACGTCCCGCGGCTTGTCCCTGAGAGATAGACATAAATCTTTTGAAAACGACTCAGTTCATTATCCGGTCTAAACGTGTTGGCGTTAGGGTTGTTGATCGGTTTGGGCTAATATCCCGTCCAGTTTTTCAACCCTGGAAAGAAAAAAGTCCTTTGACCACAAGTTAATGGTTTCCCGTTCTCTGGCTCGCAAAAAGCGAGCCACATCCTTTTTGGCAGCATTCCAGTCAATGGAATCAATTGTATTGGTTAATGCATTAATCAACCAGTGAGGTGTCACCTCAATGTTTTGTCCTTGCCATGGTCCTGCCTGGTCAAGAGCATGGTTTAACAACGTAAAATTAATGGGTGTTTTTCGTGCAACGTACCAGATAAAATCATACCAGTCTCGACCTTTTACATAAGGACTGCAAAGCAATGCATGAGATTTGCTGGCAAATAAACTGGGTAAATCCTGAGTCTTTATACTGAATGGCAAGGGAAAATCAAGGTATTTTAATTCATAGCAGGATCCGGCAGGTGGATTGGTATCAATTTCCAGTTTGATTTTTAATTTGGTATGTTGAGTGTCCGAATCCCTGATGATGAGTAACCCACCAATAGAGTCTGTTTTTAAAAAAGCAGTTTGAACCGTGCGATCCAGTTTTGTTTTATCACTGACTTCCAGAGAAAACCCATACGCATTGAACTCATCCTTCATGTTGTTCAGATAGTCAGTCCATGTAAAATGCTTGTCAGGATTTTCCAATACGAAATCCAAATCTTCAGAAAATCTGTCCAGTCCATACAATATTCGCAGAGACGTTCCTCCCTGGAACGCAGCAACTCGAAAAAATCCGGCTCGAGCCAATCCGGACAATGCAATTTCTTGCGCTATTTCTTTCAGCGCATGGTCTTGCTCTGGAATGGTTTGGCTATTATAGGCCAGCAATCGGTTTTGAATAACGGCTACGCTCATTTAGTCCACACCTTTTGTTCATTATCTATCTTTTTCAGAAAAGCAGTGATTCTGCGATGTTGATAATATACATCGAGCTTTTCCATGACATTATCATCCAGCAGCGGCAGGTCATCCTGTTCGATACGCAAACTATCAAATAACGGAGCAACGCCATGCCAGTCCTTTTTGTAGCAGAAAATATAATCACAAATAGCTCGCCATGGATTGGCAATGAAAAACCGGGCATTATTTTCGGTGACAAGCTCCACATCGAGATAAAAATTGTCAACAGGCAAGTGTGTGTAGCTGAAAACCCCTAAGGGAGTGTTAAAGTCTTTTGAACGTTTGGTGCATACGTTGGTAACGGTGTGCACGGCCTCAGGAATTAACCCATGATAACT
>CAZDYY010000329.1:0-2707 GCA_964509745.1 uncultured Legionella sp.
CAATTGCATCACTCACAGATTTTATACAAGGATTACCTGAGCAATTAAAAACCAATATTGGTGAGCGAGGTTTGAAAATGTCTGGCGGACAAATTCAACGGCTTGCTATTGCCCGTGCTGTGATTCGAGATGCACCCATTATGGTGTTTGATGAAGCTACGTCAGCGCTTGATAGTAAAACAGAGCATGCTGTACAAGAGAATCTTGTTAAAGCATCTCAGGGGAAAACGACACTGATTATTTCTCATAAACTATATAATGTTAAACATGCAGATAAAATTATTGTACTAAATGGTGGTGAGAAAATCGAAGAGGGCACGCATGAGGAATTATTGCAGAAACGCGGGCATTATTTTGAATTATGGGAAAAGCAATCTGTTGAGTATGAGTCACCAGGCGAGAGCCAACATCATCACTGGCAACCCCGGCCTCCAGTAGAGCACACAACAGTGACTGGTTTGTTGCAGCGTGGTTTTACCTGGCCTTGGGCCAAAGGGCAGGATCAGTCCGAATGCAAACAGCCGTTGCTTAAAACGGTGACCACATATGGCTCAACTGATGACTCAACAGTCGTTGGCTGTAACGTATGAAACATTTAGTGTCAGCAGACAGGTCACTTTTTATTGCAATATCATTGGCTTTTATCCTGATATATGGCGATAGCACAGTATTGTCTATCGCGCTTCCATCAATACAGAAAACGTTTAATGCAAGCAATGACAATACGTTTTGGGTGATGAACAGTTATATGTTGGTTCGAGCTGTGCTGGTTCTTGCTTCGGGGCGCTTGAGCGATCTGTTTTCTCATATTAGAACCTTTGTATTTGGATTGGTGATATTAACCCTTGCTTCATGTGGTTGCGCTTTATCCGTTAGTGTGTTTGCGCTGATTTTGTTTAGATGCGCGCAAGGCATTGGTGCCACATTTATTTTTGTCGCAGGCATGAGCTTGATTACCGCTCATTCATCAAAATCCAGCATGGCCCGTAAAATTGGATTTGTATTAAGCCTTGGTTTGGCCAGTATGGCCATAGCACCAGTGGTGGGAGGTCTTCTTGTCAAGTATCAGTCATGGACGTGGATATTTGTTTTGAATGCCATTATCGGAACCATGGCTATTTTGATGAGCATTCCAGCGATCAGGCAAGGCGGCAAACCAGCTGAAACACGATCATTTGATTATATAGGGTTTGTTCTGAGTGTGATTTTTACAGCATGCATCACGGTTGCATTTGAAAATAGCAATACATGGGGTTTTGCATCCAGTCGATTTATTATCACATTGTTCTCGGGAATTATTGCATTTATTTTATTCATCACCGTTGAAACCAGACAAAGCCATCCTGTTGTTAATCTGAGATTATTTAAATCGCTTAATTTTTTATCCAGTTGTCTTGTTGCATCATTTGTGCAAGTGGCCGTTATGCTAATCATATTTGTTGGAATGTTTTTGCAAATGGCACTGGGTTATTCGCCGTTAAAAGCCGGACTGTTGCTACTCCCAATGGTGGTGACCGGATTTGCTTTCTCCAATATTGGCGGGTATTGGGCTGATAAATATGGCGCCAGGTTGCCATTGCTATTTGGAACAGGTTCGATATGTCTTGGTTTTATGGTGACATTGCTTTTATTTAACACGGTAACCTATTACACCTTGCTACCGTTGCTAATCTTGTCTGGCATTGGCATGTTCATGATTAGTGGGCCTGTGCGTGTGGCGTTGCTGACAGAAACACCTCAAGACCAGCATGGAATGACAAATGCCATACTGACCGGTATGCGGTCTATTATCAGTGTGACTGGATTTTCCATCACGGGTGCAATTATCGTTAATATCCAATTTCATCAGGCAAAATCCACGATTCTGGCGTTGATTCCATCTGTCACGAGTGAGCAACTGCAGGGATTGATGGGCTTGTTATCTCAAACAGATAACAGTCAATTTGTTTTAAGTCAGTTCAGTCCTGAATTACAAATAGCCATAAAAACCAGTGTGTTAACGGCATATACAAATGGCTTTTATTGGTCATTGATATTTGTGGGTATTTTGCAATTTATCAGCTTGATTTTAGCGTTGTTTTTTATAAATAAAAACGTAACTGCTCACCCCGTACGTCAACTCGAGCGGAGCGAGGGATCTCCCGACGAAGGCACAGCTCCACATCCCGGTGATCCCTCGATCCGCTCGGGACGTCATAAAAACAATACATAAGAGGTGTTATATATGAGTAATGATCAATTAATTCCAAAGTACTGGTGTAATTTTATTTGTGATTACCCTGATTTATATCAGGCATCTACCTTTAATCCGCAAAAAAAAGTAATGTCCAATACATCGGTTGTTCATACACTTCCTAAACAACCATTAAGTTTGTTAAGACAATCGCATAATTTAAGTGATGAAAATATTCAAATTCCTGATGAGATAAGAGAACAGTATCAAGTTTATCGTCCTACACCATTTAAGCGCGCTGTTCATTTGGAAAAGGCGCTCGCCACTCGATCGAAGATCTATTACAAGTATGAAGGTGAAAATCTTGCCGGTAGTCATAAGCTGAATTCGGCTATTGCGCAAGTGTATTATTTTAAAAAGGCAGGCATTGAGCATGTGATTACCGGGACGGGAGCCGGGCAGTGGGGGACTGCGATTGCCTATGCCTGTAAATTGTTTGGTTTGAAATGCACTGTTTTTATGGTGAGTATCAGT
>CAZDYY010000330.1:0-631 GCA_964509745.1 uncultured Legionella sp.
TGGGCTTGTTCTGCCTGATGCTGATCATGAAATCTCGCTACAATTTCCATAGCAAACCCGATTTTCACATCCCTTGGATTCAGACCATCTGCAACGTCCTGTTTCATTTTCTTGATTTCAGGACCTGTTTTAAAACTCAATACATCAATGTATCGCCACATCAATTCGTCTGAAACCGACATAAGTTTTCCAAACATTTGCTCGGCTGGTTCGTTAATACCTATATAGTTGTTCAAAGACTTGGACATCTTCTTCACTCCGTCCAACCCTTCTATAACAGGTGTCATCATGACAACCTGAGGTTCATGACCATAATGCTTTTGTAATTCCCGTCCCATTAACAGATTAAATTTCTGATCTGTTCCACCCAGTTCAATATCTGCCTTCAACTCTACGGAATCATACCCTTGAAGCAAGGGATATAAAAACTCGTTCAAGGCTATCGGTTGACCGGTTGTATACCTTTTATGAAAGTCATCACGTTCCAGCATTCTTGCTACAGTATGTGTTGATGCCAGTCGAATCATATCCGCTGCACTCATTCGACCCAGCCATTCAGAATTAAACGAGATGATCGTTTTTTCAGGATCCAGTATTTTAAATACCTGCGCTTGATAGGTTTTTGCGTTTT
>CAZDYY010000330.1:641-2666 GCA_964509745.1 uncultured Legionella sp.
TGTGATGTTTTTTCCAGTAGGATCACCAATCATACCCGTGAAGTCACCAATCAAAAAAATCACCTGATGACCAAACTGCTGAAACTGCCGCAATTTATTCAGTAACACGGTATGTCCCAAATGCAAATCCGGTGCTGTTGGATCAAAGCCAGCCTTGACTCTCAATGTTTTACCTTTGGCCAGTTTTTTTACAAGCTCTTCTTCAAGCAAAACTTCTTCACAGCCCCGAATCAATTCTGCATATACATTTTCTTTATCATTCATAACAGCAAAACCCTTTTTAATGATTGACCTGACTTCTTGCAACAGGTATCTTAGCCCCGATAAATTGTTCCAGGCAGGACATTATGTCCCTAGTGTAACAATATTTTTTAAGATAATCGCAGTAAAGGTTAAAAATGCATCAACAATTCAACGTTGCGGAAAAAAAATCAGCGCAATCATCCAAATCAGCATCATTCTATGCTGGTATGGTTGTTGTGCTATTAATTTGCCTGATGCTGAACTTGTTTATACATAACACTTCACAACATTATACCAGCACACCTCTTTCTCTGCCTGAGCTGGAAGAACCGCAAGATGAGCTTGAAAAAGCTGCGAAAGAAAATGACTGGAAAATTATTTCTACACAAACTGGCGACTCGCTGGCAAGTGTTTTCAAGCGCCTGGGGCTTAGCCAGCAAACGTTGCTCTCTGTTATTCACGATAATCCGCACGCCAAAAAATTATCAGGAATCAAACCAAACCAGCAAATACAATTCAAGATTCACAACAATGTCCTGGAAGAAATGGTTTTTCCTTTAAATGCCACGCAGGTCCTGATGGTCTATCGCAAAGACAATAAATACATCACCAGGGTTAATTCACGGGAAATGACTAATCATCATCAATTCCTCACAGCAACCGTTCAAGGTTCTCTATACGGCACAGCGAAACGATTGAATCTACCCTATAAACTTGTTCAGCAAATGACTGAAATTTTTAACTGGGAAATTGATTTTGCCCGGGATATACGCTCAGGTGATCAGTTCAGTATTCTTTACAATGCGTTTTATATCGATGACAAACAGGTAGATACGGGGGATATTATCGCCGTAACCTATACCAATCGAGGGAAAGTCCATCAGGCAATTCGGCATAAAAGTGCTACAGGGCATGAAGATTATTACTCACCACAGGGCAGCAGTCTGAAAAAAGCCTTTACCCGGTATCCAATAAAATTTTCCCATATCAGTTCAACATTCAGTTTATCAAGACGACATCCCATCCTGCACTATAGCAGACCACACAAGGGTGTTGATTTGGCAGCTCCGATTGGCACACCGATTCATGCAACGGGTGACGGACGTATTCAAGTTATCGGCCGTCAAAGCGATTATGGAAATATGATTAAAATTTCTCACAATAAAACCTGGTCTTCAGTCTACGGACATTTACTCAAATTCCAGAAAGGTCTTGCAAAGGGTAACTATGTCAAACGTGGACAGGTGATTGGTTATGTTGGTCAAACAGGTTTGGCAACCGGACCTCACTGCCATTATGAATTCCATGTCAAGGGCCAGCCCAAAAATCCAACCACGGTTGAATTGCCTAACGGTGCACCGGTGCCTTCACGCGAGATCATGGCATTTAAAGCCAATGCTGGCACATTGCTTGCTCGTCTGAAACTCTACGAGGAAGGTAGTCTTGCGAAAAACAAGAAAAAGAAAACCACAAGGACAGGATAATTATCAATGGTTGCCTCGATACTTGACGGCAGGGCCGTCGCTGCCACAATCCGAAATCAAATCAGGCATGATGTTGCAACACACATCCAGCAAGGTGGTCGGGCACCAGGGCTTGCTGTTATCCTCGTTGGCGGTGATCCTGCATCTGTTATTTATGTGAACAGCAAACGTAAAGCATGCGTTGAGGCAGGATTTAACTCTTATGAATATAATCTTCCTGTTGAAACACGGGAAGACGAGTTATTATCCCTGATTGACGCCCTGAACGCTGCAACTGATGTTGATGGCATTCTGGTAC
>CAZDYY010000331.1:0-2648 GCA_964509745.1 uncultured Legionella sp.
TTAGTTAATTTTCCTGCAACCGAACCATCAATAACCAGATTGCCGGCATGAATCACCGCACCGCCCAACAATGATTTGTCAATGCTCATATTCAGCAAGACCTGACGTTGCAGTCGTTGCCCCAGTGCCTGAACAAGGTGTTGTTGTTGATCTTTGGTCAGTGGCGCAAAGCTTGTGACATCTACTGCCAGTGTTTTTTCCTGTTCTGCGCGCAAAACCTCAAACTGGGCGCAAATGTCAGGTAACAACAGCAAGCGTTTATTGGCTACAAGCAGACGGACGAGGTTTTCGACCGGGGTCATATCGAGGTCATGTTTTATTTTGACCAGCACGCAGAGTAACAGCTGGTTCTGCAGTTCAGCAGCAGATTCAGGATTGCTGATAAAACGGGACGCTCGCGGGTCAAGGACTGTTTGCGCCATGGCCTGTAATATAACCGACCATGCTGCCAGTTGTTTTCCGGCAAGGGCGTGGTTAAATATTGCTTTTGCATATGGTCTGGCAATCGTGACGTTATCTGACATGTCAAATCTCTTCAATCAAGTTGTCCATTAATGCACGGTTTGTCTGTTCATCAATTTCACGTACCAATATTTTCTCAGCACCTGCAACAGCCAGCGCAGCAACTTGTTTGCGCAGACCATCTCTGGCACGGTTAACTTCCTGTGCGATGTGCTCTTCAGCGATCTTCGCCAGTTTTTGTGACTCCTGACGTGCATCGTCTTTTGCTTCATCGACAATTTGTGCGGCACGTCGATTGGCTTTTTCCAGGATGTCAGCCGATGTTGCCCTGGCAAGTTTTATTTCATCTTTTGCACGGTGTTGCGACAACTCCAGTTCGCGTCGACCGCGTTCAGCTGCAGCAAGACCATCGGCAATTTTTTCCTGACGCTCTTCCATTGCCTTGACCAGTGGTGGCCAGACAAATTTCATGGTAAACCATACAAATACTGCAAAAACCAGCATTTGCACGACCAGAGTTAAATTGATGTTCAAGGTTTATCTCCTGCAATAATCAGGCTTGTAACAATCAGGGCGCTGGAATTTGCGCCCCTGATTATCAAGCATCTTGTTTATCAAGAACCAAGGTTGCTCAGGAATGGGTTGGCAAAGGTAAAGAACAGAGCGATACCTACGCCGATCATTGTTACAGCATCCAGAAGACCGGCAACAATAAACATTTTAACCTGCAGCATGGGAACCATTTCAGGTTGTCGTGCTGAACCCTCAAGGAATTTTACTCCCAGCAAACCAAAGCCGATTGCGGTACCCAGAGCACCAAGGCCTATCAACAAGGCAACTGCGATAACAGTCATGCCTTGTACGTGTGCTATCAATTCTACTGCTGCTTGCATATCAATCCCCTTAATGGACAATGTTTAACAAAAAAACTTCTATCTTAATGATCCTCATGGGCCAGACTGAGGTAAACAATCGTCAGTACCATGAAAATAAACGCCTGCAATGTTATCACCAGAATATGGAAAATTGACCATGCAAGTGACAACAAAAATTGTGCTACACCCAGAGTAACTGTTCCTGCTATAGAGGACGCAGGACCTGAGTGCAGGGTGAGCAATGCGATCAGAATAAAGATCAGCTCGCCAGCATATAGATTTCCGAATAAACGCAGTGACAGGGAGATTGGTTTGGCAATCAGTCCGACCAGTTCGAGTAACAGGTTAAACGGGATCAATAACGGTGTATTGAAAGGTTGGAGCGTTAGTTCCTTGATGAATCCCTTTGCGCCTTTTATTTTCAGGCTGTAAAAAATAATCAGCAGAAATACTGAAAGAGACATGGAGAATGTTAAATTCAGGTCGTTGGTTGGAACAACCTTCAAATGATGGAATCCGGCCAGTTGTGCGATGGCGGGTAAAATATCCACAGGCAATATGTCCATGAAATTCATCAGGAATACCCAGATAAATATGGTCAGGGCCAGTGGTCCAATGACCTGGCTTCGACCATGAAAGCAATCTTTCACCTGATTATCCGCAAAGGTCAGCATTAATTCTGCAAAATTTTGCAATTTCCCGGGAACCCCGGTAGAGACATGGCGTGATCCAATGTACAGCAGGAACATGGCGAGGGCGCCCAGAACTACTGAAAAAAACAATGTATCGAGGTTTAGAGTCCAGAAACCGCCATCAGAACCGAAACTCATGGTTTTGAGGTTGTAGGTCAGGTAAGTCAGGTGATGCTTGATGTATTCACCGTTGGTTATCATTTCAGTCACGTTTGAGCCTATTTATGTTTATTAACAATAATTAATGGAGCAAACCAAAATACCATTTGCGCCGCAATATATGCGACAAATAACATCAAGGGGTTAATATCCAGAAACCTGAATACCAGCGCAAACAGGGTAATCGACAGAATCAGTTTCAATGCTTCCCCCTTGTAGAAGCCATTGACGATCTGTCTGGCAGCGCGAGCACCGTGGTGCATAAACAGTTTTCTGGCAAAATATGCATTGGGTACAACACAAACCACACCACCGGCCAATGCAGACCACGCTGCTTTGCTGTTTGCCAGGAACAACGCCACAAAGGCAATCAACGCAGTTATTGCCAGCTGAACCAGTATTAATCGTTGCGCGCCTTGCAAGCCTTGTTGATTTTTCACTTTTACACCCACTTTAACGC
>CAZDYY010000332.1:0-2645 GCA_964509745.1 uncultured Legionella sp.
GCTATTACGCTTTCTTTAAATGATGGCTGCTTCTAAGCCAACATCCTGGTTGTCTTGGAATTCCTACATCCTTTCCAACTTAGTCATGATTTGGGGACCTTAGCTGTGGGTCTGGGTTTTCATCCCTCTTGACGATCGACGTTATCACCGACCGTCTGTCTGCCATGATAATACTTTCGGGTATTCGGAGTTTGGTTAGATTTGGTAAGGCTCGCGCCCCCCTAGTCCATCCAGTGCTCTACCCCCCGAAGTAAGTTCCATGACGCTCTACCTAAATAGATTTCGCGGAGAACCAGCTATTACCCGGTTTGATTGGCCTTTCACCCCTAAGCACAGGTCATCCGAGACTTTTTCAACAGTCACCGGTTCGGTCCTCCATCAGGTGTTACCCTGACTTCAACCTGCCCATGCATAGATCACCGGGTTTCGGGTCTAATCCTGCATACTAAACGCCCTATTCAGACTCGGTTTCCCTACGCCTACACCTAACGGCTTAAGCTTGCATGCAAGACTAACTCTCTGATCCATTATACAAAAGGTATGCCGTCACCCAGAACTAATCTTGGGCTTCGACTGTTTGTAGGCATTCGGTTTCAGGTCTATTTCACTCCCCTCATCGGGGTTCTTTTCACCTTTCCCTCACGGTACTTGTGCACTATCGGTCAGTCAGTAGTACTTAGCCTTGGAGGATGGTCCCCCCATATTCAGACAGGATTACACGTGTCCCGCCTTACTCTAGGACTAGATACAAATTTACTCATACAGGGCTATCACCTACTTTGGCGTGACTTTCCAGACACTTCTAATTTTTTGCATCCAGCCACTGGGCTGTTCCGATTTCGCTCGCCACTACTTTCGGAGTCTCGTTTGATTTCTTTTCCTCCGGGTACTGAGATGTTTCAATTCCCCGGGTTTGCTTCTGTAAACCTATGTATTCAGCTACAGATACCGCATAAGCGGTGGGTTTCCCCATTCGGACATTCACGGATCAAAGCTTGATCGCAGCTCCCCGTGACTTATCGCAGCGTACCACGTCCTTCATCGCCTCTGACTGCCAAGGCATCCACCAAATGCCCTTTGGACACTTGAATTCACTACGCACAGAATCAAACAAGCCTATGAAGCATGTTGATCTGTCGCAGCATTTGATACTCAGCGTTATTTGAGATCAGACAATTTTTGCAAACCTATTCACGATGTACAAGAAACTCTGACTTGAAAGCCAGAAATGAAAAGCCAAAAAGCTTTTCATCACTAACTTCGGTCAAGGGAAAGAAAGAAGTGGTGGACCTTAGCGGGATCGAACCGCTGACCTCCTGAATGCAAATCAGGCGCTCTCCCAGCTGAGCTAAAGGCCCGTTAGAAAAGAATGGTGGGCCAGGGAGGACTTGAACCTCCGACCCCACGCTTATCAAGCGTGTGCTCTAACCAACTGAGCTACTAGCCCCTTTGAGAAGCCTTTTCACAAAAAGGCCTATTACCCGGTTCCTTGAACTTGTTTAGAAAGAAGAAATACGTAGACAGCAGCGCAATTTTTATCATGAGAAAGCCCGTGAGAGCTAAAACATGAGACGTACCAAACACATCCTTAGAAAGGAGGTGATCCAGCCGCACCTTCCGATACGGCTACCTTGTTACGACTTCACCCCAGTCATTGACCCTACCGTGGTCGCCTGCCCCCTTGCGGTTAGCGCAGCGCCTTCAGGTAGAACCAACTCCCATGGTGTGACGGGCGGTGTGTACAAGACCCGGGAACGTATTCACCGTGGCATGCTGATCCACGATTACTAGCGATTCCAACTTCATGCCCTCGAGTTGCAGAGGACAATCTGAACTGAGACAGCTTTTGGGGATTTGCTCATCCTTGCGGACTTGCTGCCCATTGTCACTGCCATTGTAGCACGTTTGTAGCCCTACGCGTAAGGGCCATGATGACTTGACGTCGTCCCCACCTTCCTCCGGCTTGACACCGGCGGTCTCGCATGAGTGCCCAACTAAATGATGGCAACATACGATAGGGGTTGCGCTCGTTGCGGGACTTAACCCAACATCTCACGACACGAGCTGACGACAGCCATGCAGCACCTGTATCCGGTCCAACTAAATGACGACCCTCATCTCTGAAGATCTCAACCGGTATGTCAAGCGTAGGTAAGGTTCTTCGCGTTGCGTCGAATTAAACAACATGCTCCACCGCTTGTGCGGGTCCCCGTCAATTCCTTTGAGTTTTAATCTTGCGACCGTACTCCCCAGGCGGTGTGCTTAATGCGTTAGCTGCGTCACTGAAAAGCTAAGCAATCCAGCAACTAGCACACATCGTTTACGGCGTGGACTACCAGGGTATCTAATCCTGTTTGCTCCCCACGCTTTCGTGCCTCAGCGTCAGTATCTAGCCAGTTGGGCGCCTACGCCACTGGTGTTCCTCCGAATATCTGCGAATTTCACCTCTACACTCGGAATTCCCCCAACCTCTCTAGATCTCTAGTCATACAGTCTCAAAAGCAATTCCAAGGTTGAGCCCTGGGCTTTCACTTCTGACTTGTATAACCGCCTACGCACGCTTTACGCCCAGTGATTCCGAACAACGCTCGCCCCCTCCGTATTACCGCGGCTGCTGGCACGGAGTTAGCCGGGGCTTCTTCTGG
>CAZDYY010000333.1:0-2634 GCA_964509745.1 uncultured Legionella sp.
GGAATGAGAATTTCATCCCGCAGACTGTCACCGCGTGACTGGTGGTAGGCCTTGATCATTGCCACTCCTGCAAACTCTCCTTGCGAGCCAGCCATGGGTGTTAATGATACGGCAGCCATTCCGGTGATATCTATCAGATAGGTTTGCAGATCATGAAGTACTTGCAGGAATCCCTGACTTGATTCAGCGGCAGCAAGAGGATGGCGGTTGAGAAAGCCGGGCATGGATGCGGCTTTGTGAACTCCGCGGGGATTATACTTCATGGTGCATGATCCCAGCGGGTAAAAGTGTGTATCAATGGCGAAATTCTTTTGTGATAGTTGCGTGAAGTGGCGCACAACTTGTAATTCAGAGCAAGCGGGCCAGCGGGGTGGCGTCTGTCGCCTGAATTCAGCTGGAATGCTGTGGGGGCTGCTGTTGCGTCCAGGTGCTTGTGCTGTGGCCTGACGGGTTGATCTGGATTGTTCGAAGATCAGCATAATTTGCCTTCCGTAGTATTTATGATGTCCTTTAGTTCATCGCGATGCTTGACCGGCGTAAATTCAATCAGCTGATAATCAGCAATTTCTGCCAGATGATAGGGGTCTTTTTGCAGCACAGATTCCAGAAGTTCCCGGTTGGTGGTGAGCGCGATAATAATCCCGCCTGTGCGAGGTTTCATTGGACCTGAAGCCAGCAACAAGCCCTGTTTGTAATAATAATCAAGAAACTCCCGGTGCGCCTGCAGATACTTGTCTACCTCGCTAATGGGTGCTTTATAGTTCAACTGGACAATAAACATGATTTACCCCTTGTGTAAACAAGCCGCCAGTGATGAGGCGTAATGTGCAATTTCATCACGGGTACGCATTTCAGTCGCACACACCAGAAGAGCATTCCCCAGTTCAGGATAATGTTCACCAGCGGCATACCCCCCTTCGATGCCTGCAGCCCGCAGGTATTGCAAAACATCATTCACCGGTCTGGGAAGCTTTAGCAGCACTTCATGAAAACAGGGTGATGAAAACACGCATTCAACACCATCGATTTGTGTTAACGCCTGGACCAGTTCATGCGTATTATGATGACAACGTTCTGCAACCTGCATGAGGCCATCGGGTCCCAGAAGGCACATATGAATCGTTGCTGCCGTAACCAGCAACCCCTGGTTTGTACAAATATTTGACTTGGCTTTTCCGCGGCGAATGTGCTGCTCACGTGCTTGCAATGTGAGCGAAAAGCCGGGATTTCCATCCATATCCTGAGTGCGGCCAATCAGTCGTCCCGGCATTTGCCGTACATGATGCATGCGCGTGCTGAAAAAGCCAAAATAGGGCCCCCCTGATGCCATGGGTGAACCAAATGGCTGCCCTTCGCCGCATACGATGTCGACGCCTTTCTTGCCCCAAAGGCCTGGCGGTTTGAGAAGCCCCAGTGAAACCGGGTTAACACAGGCTACGCTGGCGACATGGTTTGCATGTGCCCAGTCAGTCATGGCATCAACCTGCTCAAGACAACCGAAAAAATTGGGCTGGGCCATGACCAGTGCAGTGATGTCTTCGCCATTATACTGTTGCAAAGCCTCAATTGGCGTGATGCCTTGTTTCATGTCAAATGGCAGGGTCACGACTTCAATCTGCTGGTTGCGGACAACCGTTTCCAGTGTTTCACGATAAAAGGGATGAATGGTTCCTGCAACCAGTACCCGGTTTGACTTGCTATGATGGTTAATGCGAACGGCCATTAATACGGCTTCGGAAAGAGCCGTTGCACCGTCATACATGGAGGCATTGGCAACATCCATGCCCGTCAGTTCTGCAATCATGGTCTGGTATTCATACAGCAACTGCAATGTACCCTGACTTGCCTCTGCCTGATAGGGTGTATATGCAGTCAGAAATTCCCCCCGGGATGTGATGTCCCACACCGCAGCAGGGATATGGTGTTCATAGCTTCCTGCACCGATAAAGCAAATACCATTCCTGTTTTTGTCTGCCAGTGCATGCGCTTGCCTTAGCATGGTCATTTCATTGATACCCGCAGGGATATGTTTCAGTTCCCCGTGCTGCAAGGATTGGGGAATTTCATCAAACAGGGCCTGAATATCCGGGGCTTCAATGCTTTTCAGCATGGATTCAGTATCTTCGGTGGTGTGTGGAATAAAAGGCATGGCTAGTGATCCCCGGCTATCTCGTTTGTATATTCTTCAGCGTCGAGCAAGTTACCGAGCTCACCGGGGTCATTTGCGCGCATCTTCACCAGCCAGCCAGCACCATAAGGATCGCTGTTCACCAGCGCAGGATTTTCATTGACTTGTTCATTGACTGCCACGATGACCCCGCTGACAGGAGCATAGAAATCGGAAGCTGCCTTGACGGACTCAAGAACGCCCAGTTCTCCTCCGGCATGAACTTCATCACCCACCCTGGGTAATTCCACAAAAACCATGTCACCCAGAAGCTGTTGTGCATGCTCTGTGATGCCAACGGTCATGTCATCTTCGGCAGGATTCAGCCATTCGTGGGTTTCTGTGAATTTCAAATGTTTTGGCATATCATTCATGATGCTGTCCTTGTTTGGATAATTAAATAGCGGCTCCATATTTGACAAAGCGTGGTTTGCCAACTGTGGCTGGAACGAGTTTGCCCCGGATAT
>CAZDYY010000334.1:0-2589 GCA_964509745.1 uncultured Legionella sp.
AACAGGTGTTCACGTTCAACCAGAATGGGTGTTCATTTTGGGCCAGAATATGCAACCTGCTCACCCGTCATCCGCTAATCGGTTTTTTATTGCCAAAACTTGACAAAACACATAGCGGACGTGGGGTTACCTAATATCAGTCAAATGCAAATTATTGTCAATTTGATATTATTTTGACCTCATGATAGAATATAAACCTGCCAGTCAAAGCCTGCGTTCAGGAAAGGACAACCATGACAAACTCTGTATTTATTTATAATGGCCATGGAGCTAGCTCTCATTCAAGTGACGATCTCAAAGAGCTATTCATACGTCACGGTCATGAAATCTATAATAGCCGACCAGACGTTAGTTTTTATGACTCCAGTTTCAAGTTTGACGGGAACAAGCCAGATGACATGACATTGGTGTTTCCTGGCGGCTCGACTGGTGTGATGGGCTCCATCCTTTTTGAGTATAAAGACAACATTCAAAAACTGTTTGATGTGAACTGCAACACGGGCAAATCATGCAAGGGGGTGTTTGTTTGTGCGGGTGCCTACCTGGCAACGAATAACGCGGATTTGTTTACTGATACGTACACTATGGATGCCGAAGCCGATCAATTTCATCCTCTTCAGTATGATTCAAGCACATTCGGGTATTATCTCAACCCCAAAATGGATATTATTCCCGATTACAAGGCATTTGGACCGTTTATTCCCAATAATTCCTATGTTACATACTATAGAAACAATGCGGCGAAGAGTCTGCATGCCAGTGTTGTCAAATCATACTGTGTCGATCTGTTAATGCAAGCCAGTCAAAAGCCTGTAAAACAATTATATCTTTCCGGATGCGGGTTTGAGCATAACCCGGAGAGTAAAACCAATACCTGCGAGGTTGTGGCGATCTATCATGATCAGAACCGCTATTCTTTTTTCTATCATCCCGGCAATACAAAAACCATATCAAATATGCCCGCGATCATACGAAAACCCGGAGTTATTTTATCTGGAACGCATATTGAAACGTGTGTTGAAGACAGCAAATTATTAAAACTGATGCAGGATGGCGTTGATAACCGGTTATTACCGCTGGCGGAAGGCAATCAATATAATCCAGTGGATTCGAGAGATACGATTATTCCGTTATTGAAAGAAACACTCAATCCCGGGATTTGATGATTGACGTGCGAAATGACGGTTTCATGACATTCAGTGAGAATCATTGCGTGGATTGAAGATGCCGGTGTGATTAAGTACATTCTTGCCCAAATTAACAAAAAACGTGAATCGTTGACGCTGGTGCCGGCGTCAACAGTCATCAGGGCACCACCCAAACAGGTTCACTCCAAAATCGTCGGATTAATTGTCAAACCTTTTCAGGTCATTCAGACTCCGTTTAAGTCAAACCAAAACGGATCTAACTCCTTTTAGGTTACACCAATATGGACTATACTCCGGATAAGTTATAAAAAATACAGGTTCAGGATATGCATTTTAATCGACACTTAAAAATGGACTTGCCTCCTCATCAATCAGCTTTTTTGTGGGGTGCAAGAAACACAGGAAAATCAACCTGGTTGTTGCAACATTTTCCTCATTCTATAACATACGATTTATTAAAAACGGATGAGTTGGCTCGATTATTGATATCGCCTCACCTTCTTCGACAAGAGCTTCTGTCGCTCCCCAAAGAAAAATTACAATACCCCGTTATTATTGATGAAGTACAAAAAGCACCGGCGTTGCTGAATGAAGTACATTGGCTGATTGAGCATCAAAAAATTGGTTTTATATTATGTGGCTCAAGTGCGCGCAAGTTAAAACGAGGTGCTGCAAATTTGCTGGGGGGGCGAGCCTGGCGATTTCAGTTTTACCCGTTGGTTTATCCTGAAATCCCTGATTTTGATTTGTTACGTGCCTTTAAACATGGCCTGTTGCCTGCAAACTATCAATCAAGCCAACCTGAACGTATGCTTCGCGCCTATATTGGTGATTATCTGACAGAAGAAGTCCAGGCTGAGGGTCTGGTGAGAAATTTGGCCGGGTTTGCGAAATTTATGGATTTGATCAGTTACACCAATGGACAAATGTTAAATTTTGCGGGAATTGCACGCGATATTGGTGTAGATGCCAAAACCATCAAAGAGTATTACCAAATTTTGGTGGATACACTGGTTGGATATTATGTAGAACCATTTCACAAAAAAGTAAAACGTGATTTGATTCAGTCTACCCCAAAATTTTATCTTTTTGACGTTGGTATTGCTAATCACCTTCGCCGCAGACAAATCAATATTCTGAAGGGAGATGAAGCGGGAGACGCATTTGAACACTATATTCTGACAGAGTTAATAGCCTATATTGGTTTGAACGAGTTAAATATTCCAGTTAACTATTGGCGCAGCAAATCGGGGCTTGAAGTTGATTTTGTGCTTGCACACGGTCAAATTGCCATTGAAGTTAAAATATCTGAAAACATTCATCTATCGGATGTGAAAGGTTTGGTTGCTTTTTGCGAGGACTATCAACCAAAACATGCATTTGTTGTTTGTCAGGTCCCCCGCAGACGTTTGCTGACCACGGTTGGAAAAACCAGAATTGA
>CAZDYY010000335.1:0-2589 GCA_964509745.1 uncultured Legionella sp.
CGCTTCACATGTTTAAAACTCATGGTGAGGGACAGATTGAACATGAGAATATTGCGATTGCTGAAAATAATTTGGGCATGGTTATTGAAAAACTTGGAGATGAGGCTACTGGGCTTGAGCATAAAATAAAAGCTCTTGAAATAAGGCGCCAACTATATAAGGACAATCCTTCAGAGCCAATGGCCGCAAGCCTATGTTGTGTTGGAGAGGCGATGTTGTTGCTCAATGCAAATCAACAAATGCATCAAGAAGGTATGAGGTTAGTCAAAGAGTCGATTCGAATGTATATTGATATACAATCTGAAAATTTAGAACTTCTCCTTGCTGTATCAACGCTTCTTCCTCAGCTTGATGATCGTCTGGAAGCTGAATTTTTAGCTTTGGAATATTTGCCTCTTTTTTATCATGTTATAAGAAGTGCGCCTTCCTATCACCGCATTCAATTATCAAGGACGTTTGGTCACGCATTGCGCGATTTTCCTATTATAGGAGCAAAAATGGAATTACACAGTGCAGCAGCGGCGCTCGCTGAAAAAGACGAGCAACAAAAATTGGCTGCCGTTCAAAAACAAGCAAATGCTCAAGAAAATATTCAAGTACCGACCGAAGAAGCGATGAAACAACACAACGGTAATCGAGAGCGTAATAGAAATAATGATGATGACACTTCTTCCAATGCTTCGATCCAACGTATTACTTATCAACCAGCAAGCATCCCTTTGCCTACGCCTATCAATGGAAGATCTATCGTGCAAAATCAGCATGTCGATCCGAATGCCATAGGTGGAGAAAGACATCAGCCCATGAGTGCTGCGCAAGAAATTCGCGACGTTTATAAGCGATATCATGCGATGTTAATAAATACTCAAAATCCTCTCCTTTATAAGGATCAGACCACTGTGCAAGAGAGACTTAGCGCAGGAAGACATCCGAATCACTTGCGTGTGCTTCATGGCAAACCAGAGGCTCCTATGGGGCAAAGTTTGGCACATTATATCGGTCACATCGAACATAAGACTCAATTGATTCAATTGTGCAAATCGATTAGCCGCCAACTGGCGGATTATATTTTTTGGCTAGAGTCTGTGATGCAGGCTCCAGCTCATTCGACTATTAATCTTGATACTATCTTTTTGAATCAAGATGGGTGTCTCAGCGTGTTATTTCCAACTGATTTGGCGAATCAAGATCAAGGCGCATTTTCCAATGATGTGTGGGCGATTGGTGTTGTCATGTATTGCATGATGAAAGGCGAGATGCTCAACCTACAAGACAAAAGCTCTGCTGATTATCAAGAGCTTGAGCGATTTGTGAAAGAGGCAACACCAAAACAGTGGGAGGATCTTTTTGTCGATCCTTTTTTGGTGATTGTCGCGCAAGCGTGTTTGAAGATAGATCCGAAACAACGGGCGACCTCTGCAGAGCTTCTGGCGCAGATGTTTTTGATGGGAGGAGTTCATCAATATGATCCGAGTCAAAACGCAGACTCTATCATAGGACGAGCTCAATTGACGCCAATTCCAGCTACAGCACATCGCGATGCTTGGACAACGGATCTCGCTCATTTGATGCGGGCTTATGAAGATACGCCTGAAGCTTCTGAAGGATTACCCTCTGATGGGTTGAATCGCCTTCCTTTTGCCATGGCGGTTGAAAGAAAAAAGGGGGCTCATTATGGACATCGTTTATATCAAGAGTATCAGTATTTTCAAAAAGGCATCGGGAGCCCGTTATATGCAAAATCGTTTGCAGAGGGAGACAAGGTTGAGTCCATCCGAAATGCGTTGTTGAACAGTGATGCTATACCCAATATTGTGGTTATTTTGGAGTCTGAAAGCGCAGCACATTTTCGAAAGCGCACTTTTTTTGCGTGTGCTTCTCCAAAAGTTGCACAAGCGAAGGAAGTATTTCAAAAACAACGAAAAGATATTGACGATCAACGCTACCGTGTTGCTGAGGGGAGGTTTTCTCTCGCTAAATATTCCCTTGCGCTCGCCATTAACGAAGTAGGAAAAGATATATATTGCAGCAGTGACAACGATGCCCACGTCTCCAGAACTGCACCTTATTTCTGAATGACGTGTAGAACCTTTTCAAGGTTATTGAGCTTGAATAGTCTGAAGAACCTGGCACTACAATTCCAAAAGAGCCAGAGACGCTCGGAGCGTCATTCAATGTTCATTGAACTCGACTGCTATTTGCTTGAAAAAACACATCGCAGTCGAGATTGATGTTAAACCCATTTTTGATTTATTTTAACCTGAAAAACGTAGTAGCTTTCAACTACGTTTTTCAGGTTTAAAGCTCTCGTGTGTTTTAGACAGGGATACAAATTAATCTGAAATCGCTGAAATTTCATGTTACACTATGGCTCATTATAACGAAATAAAATACAACAACATGAAACTATCTCGGAAAGAATCAAGTCAAGCTCAATCTATCTCTGTCAATCCAAATGACGTAAATGAGTTTTACCGCAGAAAGATAACTGACGCAGCATTGGCACTGATGCCCAAAGTAAAAAACCGTGAAGAATTTAAAACAATGCTGTTAATTAAGGATATGCCTTCGAACTTTGCCAAATTGCGC
>CAZDYY010000336.1:0-2588 GCA_964509745.1 uncultured Legionella sp.
GTCCGGATTAGCAATTGCCTTGTCCAGCAATGTCTGCAAGCCGTCTAACAGGGTATCGTCGAAGGCGTTGTGCTTTTCAATCCGGTTTAGCGTGATGATTTGCACGTGGTTTCGGGTTTCGCTGAGTAATGTTGTCATAACTTAATACCTTCCAGATTTCATCATCCCTCATTGCATCGGGGACAATCAATTACATCCTGAATACCCCGAATTTTGTATCCCTGACCGGTGCATTCAACGCCGCAGACAAGCTTAAACCCAACACCCGCCGTGTATCCTGTGGCGCAATCACCCCATCATCCCATAGCCGTGCGCTGGCATAATATGGATTTCCCTGGGCTTCATATTGCTCACGCAGTTTAGCCTTGAATTGTTCTTCATCGGCCTCGGGCCAGACGGTTTTGTCTTTGGCATGTTTATCCCGGTTTATCTGTGCCAGCACATTGGCTGCCTGATCACCTCCCATGACGGAGATGCGGGCATTGGGCCAGGACCATAAAAATCTCGGGGCATAAGCACGGCCGCACATGGCATAATTACCCGCCCCAAAACTGCCGCCGACAATGACGGTAAATTTTGGCACTTGTGCATTGGCTACAGCCATCACCATTTTTGCACCGTGTTTGGCAATGCCTGCAGCCTCATATTTGCTGCCGACCATGAATCCGGTGATGTTTTGCAAAAAGATGAGTGGAATGTTTCTTTGCGTGCATAGTTCAATAAAATGAGCGCCTTTTTGGGCACTTTCACCAAACAGAATGCCGTTGTTGGCAATGATGCCAACGGGATAGCCATATAAATGCGCAAATCCGCAAACCAGCGTTGTGCCATAGAGTGCCTTGAATTCGTCAAACTCAGAGGCATCCACAAGCCGCGCGATGATTTCACGGATATCAAACTGTTTGCGCGGATCGGTGGGAATAATGCCGGTTAATTCGTCAGGGCTATACGCGGGTTCCCGACTGGTTATGCGCTTGAGTGAATCTGGTTTTTGCCGGTTTAAATGGCTGATGGCATTTCGGGCCAGCACAAGTGCGTGCTCGTCATTTTCTGCATAATAGTCTGCAACACCTGATTGACGACAGTGCACCTCTGCGCCACCCAGTTCTTCAGCCGTAATGACTTCGCCAGTGGCTGCTTTGACCAGAGGGGGGCCGCCTAAAAAAATCGTTGCCTGATTGCGCACCATGATGGATTCATCGGCCATGGCCGGTACATAGGCGCCACCTGCTGTGCATGAACCCATGACGACCGCGATCTGTGGAATATTTTGCGCGGACAAATTTGCCTGGTTATAAAAAATTCGTCCGAAATGATCGCGATCGGGAAATACTTCATCCTGCATGGGTAAAAATGCTCCGCCGGAATCCACCAGATAAATGCAGGGCAGGTGATTTTCCTGAGCAATTTCCTGTGCACGCAAATGTTTTTTGACCGTCAAGGGGTAATAGGTTCCGCCTTTTACAGTGGCATCATTAATGACAATCATGCATTCCTGGCCTGCAACGCAGCCAATACCGGTAATCAAACCGGCAGCAGGCAGTTTGTCGGCATAGACCTGAAAGGCTGCCAGCTGGGATAACTCCAGAAAGGGGCTGCCGGGATCCAGCAAGTGTTGCAAGCGCTCGCGAGGCAGTAATTTACCGTGTTTTCGATGCCGCGCGCGCGCCTTTTCATCGCCGCCTGCTGCAATATGTGTGACCGTTTCTGTCAGCTGATTAACCAAAGCCTGCATGGTAGTCTGACTGGTTTTAAATTCGCGGCTTTCAGGATTGAGTTGACTGATGATCTTTGCCATGCTTTGTCCTTATCGAATCAGCACTTTACCCAGCACAATGATGAGCCATAAAACCCAGACAATCTCGATAAAATAAGGCATTTTCTGGCCTTTTATCGCACGATAAATCAATGCAGGGATGCAGGCAATGATAACAGGTATGAACACCAGGCACACAACATTGCGAATCAAAACGCCGTACATTGAGTTGCTGAATATGGGGGTTAATTGCACAAGAATGAAGGTATAGAATGTGACAATGTATACCATCAGCAGATGGGCATATTCATCAAGCGCTACGATCAGAATACTGGCTGCCAGATAAAAGAGACTTTGCTTAAGCATGGATGACCTCTATGGCTATTGCGGTTGCTTCGCCTCCGCCAATACATAATGCAGCAACTCCGCGAGTTTTTTTCTGATGCAGCAATGCATGGATTAATGTAACGAGAATCCGGGCACCGGATGCTCCAATGGGATGACCCAGAGCGCAGGCCCCGCCATGGATATTTACTTTTTCCGGATCCAGTTCCAGTTCGGAGATGGCCGCCATGGCGACGACAGCAAAGGCTTCATTGATTTCATACAGATCAACATCATCTGTTTTCCAGCCGGCCTTGTCCAGGACTTTCCGGATAGCTGGAATGGGGGCGGTGGTAAACCATTGGGGTTCCTGCGCATGGCTGGCATGGGCAACAATTCTTGCCAGTGGTTTTAATCCTCGCGCTTTGGCATCGGCCGCAGTCATCAGAATCAGGCTGGCCGCACCATCGGCAATGGAACTGGAGTTTGCCGCAGTGACGGTTCCATC
>CAZDYY010000337.1:0-2574 GCA_964509745.1 uncultured Legionella sp.
CCCATCAGCACGGCTACTGACAAAGCGGCAAGCATCTTACTCATGGTGCGTGAATCCATTATGTTTCCTCCTTTCAAATTAGGCATGGCCGGGGCAAGGATGTCTCTAACTTTTCGTCGGATGTGAAGAATACTTTAAAGGTTAAATATGATTTGATCCGTATAACAGCTTATATGCCTATAGCAAAGTCTTATGACACACACTGCCCCCCTTTGCAAGTAGCTCGTTTCCGGCTATGCCTTTGGCTGACAAAGTCAAATCCCCCCCCCGCCCCCCTTTGCAAAGGGGGGAGAGTCGAACTGCAATGTTCCTTCTCGTTCCCAAGCTCCAGCTTGGGAATGCCATTGCCGGCAAAGCTCCAGCTTTCCAGCGTAGCGAAGCGGAGCTTCGCGTACAGTCTACGTTCCCAAGCTGGAGCTTGGGAACGAGATGAAGGTTTGTAAAGATATGTAAAAGGCCGGAGGCGGTGCTGTTTCAAATCTTTACAACGTCATAACTCGATTGCCGCTATACTGCCGGCTCAAGGATAGAGGCAGGTTTTACAAAATTTGTCCCTTCGTTCTCATTTCTTCCTCTTTTGTTGCGTACCGTGGACTCACTGATGACGCACCAAGAACAGTACCGAGGCTTATCAAAATGAATGTGAATCTTCTCTCCCGTGTTTTCACCCTGTTTACCGCCCTCGGGCTCACGGCATGCGCCACCGTCGGCCCCACGTACAAGCAACCGGAGCTGAGCGTGCCGGCCGGCTGGAACCGGCTGGAGCAATCCGCCGACGCGGACGCCAAAGCGGTTGCGACCGGCGATCTGAGCCGGTGGTGGGTGGCCCTGAACGATCGACTGCTGTCCGAGCTTGTTGAGGAGGCGCTCTCGGCAAGCCCGGACCTGCGCAGCGCGAAAGCGAGGGTGCGCCAGGCACGTGCGGCCGGCAGCATCGCCAGCGCCGGGCGCTACCCGACCGTCACCGCCTCCGGGAGCGCCGGCCGGAGCACGTCGAGTGAGGAGGCCGGCTCCGGCGCCTCTGTCAACATGTTCAGCGCAGGTCTGGATGCCACCTGGGAGGCGGACCTGTTCGGCGGCGTGCGAAGAGGCATCGAGGCGGCCGATGCGGATCTGGCATCGACGGAGGCAAGCCTTCAGGACACCCGGGTTTCGCTGGTGGCCGAAGTGGCGCTCAACTACGTCGAAGCCCGCACCCTGCAGATCCGGCTCGGCATAGCGAGGGACAATCTCGCCAGCCAGACCGAGACGCTGCAGTTGACCGAATGGCGCGCGCAGGCGGGCCTTGTGAGCACTCTCGACGTCGAACAGGCCCGCAGCAACGTCGAGCAGACGCGCGCGCAGCTCCCCGCCCTTGCAGACAGCCTCTCCCGGGCGGAGCACAGTCTGGACATCCTTCTGGGAAAGGCACCCGGCACCCTGCACGCCCGCCTTTCAACCGACGGCGCCTTGCCGTCCGTCCCCAGGGAGATCGCCGTCGGCATCCCGGCGGACACGCTGCGCCAGCGCCCGGACGTCCGCTCGGCCGAGCGGAAGCTGGCTGCGGAAACCGCCAGGGTAGGGGTGGCTGAAGCGGCTCGCTACCCCTCCTTCACCATCTCGGGATCGATCGGCCTGGAAGCCCTGACACTTGGCGCCATCGGCAGGAGCGGGGCGGCGACATCGTCGCTTCTTGGAGGCATCGCCGCTCCGGTCTTCAACGCCGGCCGCCTTAAAAGCCAGGTCGAGCAGCAGGATGCGGTCCGGGAGCAGGCGGAGGCGAGCTATGAAAAGAGCGTGCTCAACGCGCTGCAGGAGGTGGAAGACGGGCTGGTGTCACTGGCTCTAAGCCGCGAGCGGGGCGAGGCGCTGGAGACGGCCGTCCGATCCGCCCGCAATGCGGCGGAACTTGCGCGGCAGCGCTACAGTGCCGGACTGACCGATTTCCAGGTCGTGCTCGATACGGAGCGGAGCGTCCTCCTGGTCGAGGACAGCCTCGCCAGCACCCGTGCCGATACCGTGCTCTCCGTGATCCGCCTGTACAAGGCCCTGGGGGGCGGTTGGACGCCGCAGAAGGAATCTATCGCAAACAAGGAACAGCTATGAACGACACGCAAACCCCGAACGCAAACCAGGAACTGAAAAATCTGCTGGATGCCAAATCCTCCACCCTCTTCTCCAACCGCCTGCTCTGGCTGGGAGCCGCGCTGGCGGTGGTTGCAGCCATGGCCTTCTTCATCCGCTCCGGCGAGAAGTCAGCCGAGCCGCAGTACCAAAGTGAAGCCGTCGAGGTCGGCACGCTGGTGGTCAAGGTCTCCGCCACCGGGAACCTGCAGCCGACCAACCAGGTCGAGGTGGGGAGCGAGCTTTCCGGCATCGTCGACCGCGTGCTGGTGGACGTCAACGACCGGGTCGCCAAGGGGGAGGTGCTGGCGAGTCTCGACCTCTCCAGGCTGCAGGATGCCGTTGCCAAATCGCGTGCGAGCCTCGCAGCAGCAGAGGCCCAGGTGCAGCAGGCGGAGGCGACGACGGCGGAAACGCGCGCAGCCCTTGCCCGCTACCGGCAGGTGTCCCAGCTCTCCGGCGGCAAGGTCC
>CAZDYY010000338.1:0-2573 GCA_964509745.1 uncultured Legionella sp.
TCATAAAGAGGCCACGCCCGGCCGCAATGATTTGTGCCCCTGCGGCAGCGGGAAGAAATACAAGAAGTGTCACGGGGCGGGGTGAGTCTGGGCGCTCAAGGTTTGATGTGAGGGCGTGGACCTAGCGCTGCTCGGGCCGCTGCCGCATCAAACGGGACTTCGCCGAGGACAGCAGCGCACGGGAATACAGCTTGTGAAAGCCAAGCAGCAGGCGAAAGGTCAAACCCAAGTCAGGTGTCCGGGCTCCGGCCCGTGCGGCACGCGCTGGCACCACAGCGGACCCAAAGTACAAGCGCGTGCTTGCGGCGCTTTCACCTTCCGCGGGAACGACCATCAACCATGAACGCGTGCGGCCCTGGAAGTCGCACATGAGCAGCTGGTCTTCACACCGTTCCTCGACGCTCCACGCGGCAAACGAATCCAGGGTTCCGCAGGCCAGTTGACCAGCTTGGGCATCTGTTGAGGGTTTCGAAACGACCCATGCAAGCAGCCGCCTTTCGACCTTGAACAAGGGGGTTGTGTAAAAGGCTTCGACGTACTCGGCATGGGAAACGTGCCTGGCTATCTGCGTGACGTAGCAATCCGCATACGCTTCCCCGTTCTGATATTTTCTTAGAAGCGCTCCGGGGGGAAGTTCACTTCGGTGAATGGATTGCATGTGGTGGATGTTTGGGGTGCGAAGCCTGATGTCGGAGTTCAGCGACGGCCGAATGTCGTCCGATGGAAAGACTTGTTAGACAGCATTGCCAACCGCTCATCGGTGCTCAAGGCCGGCAGCGATCCAAGCCCAAAGGTCATGCCCCAGCGCTTCAATCTGAGGGTTTGGCTTCTCCGTGGTGTCATTCGATAGCGTCCACCGCTCATTCCAGGGAAGTGCGAGGCATGCAGCGCTTTTCTTCAGTTCAGACGGCTTCAGCAAAATGGGCACTGCAACAGCGTCGAAACCGGCTCCGTGGGCAAGCTCCACCAGTACCTTGCAATCGACAGGCACGAGATGGCTAGGAAAGATGACCAAGTCGCGCTGGCGCCATAAGTGGTCAACCCCATTCAATGCGTCTTCCACACTCCCAAACTCTCCCTCCAGCGTCTCTTGATACGAACGAGGAATCACCAGGGCGTCAATCACACGCCCCCACGGCGAGTACAAGGTGCGCGCGGCCCTCCTCACAGTGTCCACGTCTCGACGTTCGCCTTGACGAACAATCGAACGAATCATGGTCGTCTTGCCGTGATCATTGTTTGCGAGTGGAACGACGAAAAGCCTTCTTGTTATGGCGCACGCAAGCATCTGATGTCCCCTTTTCTGCTGTCTAACGTAAAAATGAACGGACCACAACACTTCGCGGCCAAGCCGCTTCGTGCTGTTGTGGGGCCGTGTCGATTGGCATGTTGGACTTAGAGTTCATTGCAAAGGCCTACTTAGCATGCTTCGGTTTTGATTTCTTAGAAACTGAACTCGGTATCGATCGAAAACGCGGCCTTGCAGGCAAGCGGGGCAAGAGATCGAATCCGGCAATGTGCGGCCAGATTTCGTGAACATACTGTGCCAACTGGAGGAGATCACCTTTCAGTGCATGAAATTTCTTCTTCAGATTAGGCTCAGTCCGCAACTTTTCGCTTCGAGACGGTTTTGTTCCAACATCTGAGACCAGTAGTAGCGAGGTTCCATTCTGTTCAAGCTTCACAAAAGTCGCAGAGTGAACCGCGTCATTCCTAAGCTCGGCGAGCTTTCTCGCTTGTTCGATTGTCCAAAGAATGCGGCCGCGCATTGGTTCCGAAAGGTTTGAGGAAGCAGTCGCAGCTACTTGAAGCATCTTCAGTTTCGCGCCGTCGCTTCCGGCGGTGTGCCAGAGATGCCGTCCTGTTTGATAATTATTTCCAGGCGTGGCAAGGTGGGAAAAGAGTATCTCAAAAGCTCCGTATGCGTAATTCGACGCCCAAACGACCTCCCCAACGACGGTTGCATACTTCCGCAATGCGACCTCAATTTCCTTGGGTATGCGACGAGTTAAGGACTTTGCCGGTTCCCTAGGCATGAAATACGCTCCAACGTAATGTCGACCGCGAACGCTGCGGTATAACTTGGCGGCTGCGGTTTAACTTGGCCATCAAAATCTCCTGCAAATGGCATGGCTGTTGGGTTTTACCGCAATACGCTGCAAATTCATGCCGGTACAAAAATTTGCAAGACACCGCAAATTTCCTTTTTGCGCTTCCTGAGGTGCCAGTCAGGCAAATTCAATAGTCTTTTTGAGCCCCAGCCCAATGGGGACGGGCGCGAGCAGCTATATATTTTGTAACAGATCCAGGGGACCGCGGGACGCCCCCGCGTCCATAGCGCGGCACAGTCGCCGTTGTCAAACCTCATGCGAATAAACAATGAACCCCATGTGTTGGGCCACCTTTTCATAAAGAAGCCGGCCGGCTGAATTGGTGGTGTGTGTTTGCCAGTACACCCGTTTGATGCCCGCTGCCTTCGCCTGCGCGTACACGCCTTCGATCAACGCGCGTCCGACACCCTGGCCGCGAACCAGCGAGTCGGTGAACAGGTCCTGCAGGTAACAGGTGAGTTC
>CAZDYY010000339.1:0-1709 GCA_964509745.1 uncultured Legionella sp.
GCGATCGGCAGGGTTGATAGCGGTGGATAATCTTCCTGTATTAAAAAATGTCCTGGCGCGTTATGCACGTGGCTATGCCGGAATCACACCGGATTTGGTGTGTGGAATTGCACTGCAACACAATCAATCTTCAGGACATTTTGCATGAGCCCATCCTTTGATGTAATTATAGCCGGCGGCGGCGTTATTGGTCTCAGTGCTGCCATTGCCATGCGCCAGCGCGGATTTTCTGTAGCCATCGTCGACGCAGGATTACTGGCTGTAGATACGGGAATTCCTGATGCACGGGTTTATGCATTGAACCAGGCCTCCCGGCGAATGATGAGTGAGCTGGGCATCTGGCAGGGCATTGACCAATCACGTGTATCACCCTATGTCCATATGCATGTGTGGGACGCCGTAAATGGTGCCTGCATTGATTTTGATGCGCGAATGACGGGCACTGACAGGCTGGGTGTCATCATGGAAGAATCTGTGATTAAACAGGCTGCATTGCACCAGGCAAGGGAGCTGGGTATTGAATTTTTTCCAGGCTGCCGAATCAACGCCATACACGTCAATGATCAAGCGATTAACCTGCATGCTGATTCAAAGGCATGGTTCGCCAGATTATTTATTGCAGCAGACGGTGCGACATCAGCGACACGTGAGCTGTTGGGAGCGGGAATTACCAGCTGGCCATACCATCAACATGCGATCGTAACAAACGTCCGGACTGAAAAATCGCATCAACATACGGCATGGCAGGTATTCAATACGGACGGACCACTGGCATTTCTGCCTTTGGTTGATCAACACCACTGTTCGATCGTCTGGTCAACGGATACAGTCCATGCCCGGCAACTCATGGCCTTGTCTGATGACGATTTCGCCATTCAGTTAACGGATGCATTTGCAAGCAAGCTGGGTAAATGTGAACTCCTGGGCAAGCGCGTTCAGTTTCCGCTTGTCATGCGTCATGCAAAACAATACAGTGGTTCAAACTGGTTGTTGATGGGGGATGCGGCACACACTATTCATCCCCTGGCCGGTCTTGGACTGAATGTTGGTCTGGCTGATCTCGCCTGCTGGCTGCGGCATCTGGATAAAAACGGGCAGCGTGGCTGGTCGGTCAAAGTGCTGCGAGCCTACCAGCGCGAGCGCAAACATGCTGTGTGGCAGACCATTGCATTAATGGGCGGCTTGAAATCAGTTTTTGCCAACCCGCTGGCGCCAGTTGCGGCATTGCGCGGCATTGGGCTCAGCGCATGCAATCATCTGGCACCCTTGAAACGATTGTTCATTGAGCACGCAGCCGGATAGATCGGGCAGGTCATTTGCTTTAAGCCAGACTTCGTCCCCCGTCCACACGCAGCGTCTGTCCGGTAATAAAGGCATTCTCTACCAGCGCAAGCACAGCCTGGGCAATAAACACCGGACTGCCATGCCGCTTCAGTGGCGTTTTGGCAATAATTTCCTGCTGCTGAGCCTCGCTCAGCGTATTGTCCTGCTCCGGCCACATGATGGCGCCTGGTGCCACAGCATTCACCCGCACATCAGGGGCAAATTCGCGTGCCAGTGCCATGGTCTGCATGCCAAGAGCCGCTTTTGACTGGCAGTATACGGCATAGTCCCTGAGTGGTTTGTCGGCGTGAATATCGGTAATGTTGATGATGCAGCCTTGTGTTTTGGCAAGGTGCGGGAATGCAGCATGGCTGAGCAGGAACGGG
>CAZDYY010000339.1:1719-2551 GCA_964509745.1 uncultured Legionella sp.
CATGGCCTCCCAGTCGGACTCATGTCGTGTAAACAGGGAGGCGTTATTCACCAGTACATCCAGGCGTTTTGTCATGTGCAGTGTGTCGCTGACGAGTTGCAGCGCTGCATCGGGTTTGGTTAAATCAGCGGCTGATACCCTGGCGCTATTGGCACGCAACCGGTTCATTTCATCAGCCAGAGCCTGTGCATCTGTTTGCGAGTGGTGGCAGTGAATCACAACGTTAAAGCCGGATGTGTGCAGATGTTTCGCGATTGCAGCGCCAATTCGCCGTGCAGCCCCTGTGACCAGTGCCACCGGTGTGTCTTGTTTATTTGACCGATTCAAGGTATGTTCCTCTTTTTTACAATATTGATTGATGATGAGCTTAATCGAACATCTGCAAAACCGTATCCGTCAGCAGGGCGCAATACCCTTTTCTGAATTCATGCACGAAGCATTGTATGCACCAGGACTTGGTTATTATACGGCAGGATTGCAAAAATTTGGTCCCCAGGGGGATTTTATTACCGCACCCGAGTTAACCCCGCTGTTTGGACAAACGCTGGCCAATCAGTGTCAGCAAGTTCTGGCAGAACTGGATAATCCTGTTGTATTTGAATTTGGGGCAGGTTCAGGTCGTCTGTGTGTTGATATATTGTTACAACTGGAGCGTCTGGATTGCCTGCCTGCTGAATACCAGATTCTCGAAGTCAGCGGTAACCTGCGTCACCGGCAACAGGAATTGATCCGGCAAGCAATCCCGCATCTGGCCAGCAAGGTACGCTGGTTGTCAGCCTGGCCCGAACAACCCTTTAATGGTGTTGTCATTGCCAATGAAGTGCTGGATGCC
>CAZDYY010000340.1:0-2549 GCA_964509745.1 uncultured Legionella sp.
AAATATCACTGCGCGTTCAACACCCCACTCATCCATGCTGCCGCTGATAATCAGGGCTTCCAGCACACGACGATTCACACGGCGCATATCAAGGCGCTGACAAACATCAAACAAACCCGTGTATGCTCCATGCGTGTCACGTTCACTGACAATACACTCAATTGCCGCCTCACCTACCCCCTTGATTGCACCCAAACCATAAATAATGGTCTGTGGGTCGACTACTGTAAACGGATACTGCGAACGATTGAGTGCCGGCGGCAGCACCGTCAGGTTCATGTGTGCACATTCATGAATAAAGGTCACCACCTTGTCCGTATTATCCATATCAGACGACATCACCGCCGCCATGAAAGCCGCAGGATAATGCGCCTTCAACCAGGCGGTTTGATAAGCAATCAGTGCATATGCAGCAGAATGTGATTTGTTAAACCCGTAACCGGCAAATTTCTCCATCAAGTCAAAAATGGATGTGGCTATATTGACATCAACCCCCCGGGCAGATGCTCCATCGGTAAAAATGGCCCGTTGTTCTGCCATTTCCTCCGCTTTCTTCTTGCCCATGGCTCGACGCAAAAGATCCGCCCCACCCAGCGTGTAATTCGCCAACACCTGTGCGATTTGCATGACCTGCTCCTGATACAGGATAACGCCATACGTCGGTTTTAAGATCGGCTCCAAATCAGGATGAGGGTATTCAACTTTTGCTCGGCCATGTTTTCGATCAATAAAATCATCCACCATCCCCGATTGCAGGGGACCTGGACGAAACAGTGCAACAAGGGCAATAATTTCCTCAAATGAATCCGGCTGCAGACGATGGATCAACTCTTTCATACCACGGGATTCAAGCTGGAAAACGGCAGTGGTTTTACACGCCTTCAACATGTCAAACGTGGCTTTATCATCCAGAGGAATGGCATTGATATCAACCTGTTCAAGACCTTTGGCTTCACGCTCGCGATTAATGGTGATCAATGCCCAGTTGATGATGGTTAATGTTCGCAACCCCAGGAAGTCGAACTTGACCAGTCCTGCTGCCTCCACATCATCCTTGTCAAACTGGCTGACGATTTGCGTGGAACCTTCTTCACAATAAATTGCAGTAAAATCTGTTAATTCAGAAGGCGCAATCACCACCCCCCCGGCATGTTTGCCGGCATTGCGCGTAATCCCTTCCAGCTTGAGGGCCAGGTCAAACAGCTCTTTAACCTCTTCCTCTTCCTCATAGCGCCGCCGCAGCTCATCTTCCTGTTTAAGCGCACTGGTCAAGGTAATCCCCAGTTCAAAAGGAATTAATTTCGCCAGTTTATCCACGAAATTATAGGGATGCCCCAAAACCCGTCCAACATCCCGAACCACAGCCTTTGCCGCCATCGTACCGAAAGTAATAATCTGTGACACGCTTTGCCGGCCATACTTTTCAGCCACATACTCAATCACCCGATCACGGCCTTCCATACAAAAATCGATATCAAAATCGGGCATGGACACCCGTTCAGGATTCAAAAACCGCTCAAACAGCAGTTCATATTCCAGCGGGTCAAGATCGGTAATCAATAAGGCATAGGCAACAAGGGACCCTGCACCGGATCCTCGTCCGGGCCCTACTGGAACACCGTTTTGTTTGGCCCAGCGAATAAAATCAGCCACGATCAAAAAATACCCGGCAAAGCCCATGGAATTGATGACATCCAGCTCGACTTGCAGACGTTGGTCATAGGGCGTGCGATCAATGGTTTTTCCACGTGCAAGCTGCGCCAGACGAACCTCAAGACCTTCTTTCGATAACGTCGACAAGTACGCTTCAACCGAGGAGCCTTGTGGAACAGGGAAATTCGGCAGATAGTTTTTACCCAGATCCAGTTTGACCGTACAGCGTTTGCTGATTTCAACGGTATTTTGCAACGCCTGGGGCAAATCACTGAACAATGCCTGCATTTCACTGGCTGAACGCAAATATTGCTGCGCACTGTAACTGGTGTTGCGTCGTGGATCAGCCAGCGAATAACCATCACGGATACAGACACGGGCTTCATGCGCGTCATAATCATCAGCATGTAAAAACCGCACATCATTTGTGGCCACCAGCGGAATTTGCAATGCATCGCTCATCTGCACAACCCGCTCATTGTACAGTGCTTCATCGGCACGGCCTGTGCGCTGGATTTCCAGATAAAACCGGTTGGGAAATATACGCATCCACTCTTTTGCCAGTTGATAGGCCCGCGCTTCATCGTTTGCCAGTAACGCTTGTCCAATATCGCCTGTTCTGCCACCGGACAAGGCAATCAAGCCATCCGCGTGCTGTTCGATCCAGCCAGGATGTATCCAGGGTTGCCCCTGGAATTGCCCGGTTTGATATGCCCTGGAGACCAGTTGCGTTAAATTGCGATAACCGGCCAGATTCTGACAAAGCAGTACAACCGATGATTGTTGTTCAGGCTTCAGCGGATCATGACACAATAAATCTGCACCCAGCACCGGTTTAATCCCTTTGGAAATCGCGGCCTTGAATAATTTGACAGCCGCAAACAGATTACAAAAAT
>CAZDYY010000341.1:0-2531 GCA_964509745.1 uncultured Legionella sp.
CTGGTAGTTACATCAAAATGGAATGCATAATCGACCGGATTGATAGCATAAATTTTCCCGCCATTCAGGAATGCCTTGCGCACTCGCACACCTGCAAGCGGAACCTCGCGATCCAGATTGCATCCGAACAGTAAAATTGAATTTTGCCGTTCAAGCTCTGCGTAGGCAAGAGAACTGCATGGCATGACACTCTGATGAGCCTGATCACGAAAGTCAGTTTGATGTAAACGGTGATCCAGGTTATTTACCCCAAGCTCCCGCATGAATTTTTGCAATAAATACAACTCTTCAAGGGTTGACGATGCTGATGCGAATGCTGCAAATTGTTCCGGGCCATGCTCCTTGATCACACGGCTAATCCCTGCTGCAGCAAATTTTATCGCCGTTTCCCAATCGGTTGTTTCCCACTGACCATCACGTTTAATCATCGGGTGGATGGCACGGGTATTGCTGTTCAGGCCAAGATAGCTAAACCGGTCGCGATCAGACAACCATGTTTCATTAATTGTCTCATGCTCTTTGGGAACCACTCGCATTAATTTATCACGTCTTGTATGAACATATACGTTGGAACCAAGACAGTCGTGAGGCGCAAGGCTGTCGTGCTGCTTCATTTCCCATGCTCTTGCAGTAAACCGGTATGGTTTTGAGGTCAGTGCTCCCACCGGGCACAAATCAATCACGTTCCCCGATACTTCAGATGCCACACTGTGCTTGATAAATGTTCCAATTTGCATGTCCTCACCGCGCCCCAAACCACCCAGTTCAGGCATACCGGCAACTTCAGTGCCAAAACGGACGCAACGCGTACAATGGATGCAGCGCGTCATCTCCATGGAAATCAGCGGACCAATGTCATCACTTTCAACCGCACGTTTTGTATCGATGTATTCAGAGCGATCACTGCCGTAACCCATGGAAACGTCCTGCAACTCACACTCTCCGCCCTGATCACATATCGGGCAATCCAGAGGGTGATTAATGAGCAAAAACTCCATCACAGCAGCCTGAGACTGGATCGCTTCTTTCGATTTGGTAAACACCTTCATGCCATCGGTAATAGGTGTTGCACAGGCAGGCAGGGTTTTTTTACTATTCTCGACGCCGACCAGACACATGCGGCAATTTGCAGCAACTGACAATTTTTTATGATAGCAGAAACGTGGAATGTGGATCCCCTGTTCATCAGCAACCTCGATGATCATTTTCCCGTTTTCAACTTCAAATTTTTTGCCGTCGATTTCAATGATGGCCATGTTAAACCTTATTATTTGTTCTTGATAAACGAATCAAATTCATGATAAAAATGTTTGACAAAACTTTGTACTGGCCATGCGGCTGCCTCGCCAAGCGCGCAAATGGTGCGCCCTTCGATGCCATTGGCTACATTAACCAGTTTTTCCAGATCGCCTTTTTCACCATGCCCTTCTTTAATACGATGCAACAGACGAACCAGCCAGCCCGTGCCTTCCCTGCACGGCGTACATTGGCCACAGGATTCATCCATATAAAATTCAGAAATGCGATACAGTGCATTCACCATGCAGGTTGTTTCATCCATCACAATGACGGCACCTGAGCCCAGACCCGAGCCTGCCTTCTGGATACTGTCATAATCCATATCCAGACCCATCATGACATCGCCTGGCAAAACAGGCATGGACGTTCCGCCAGGGATTACAGCCTTGATCCGGCGTCCTTCACGCACACCACCTGCCAGTTCCAGCAGGGTTTTAAATGGCGTACCCATTGGAATTTCAAAATTGCCAGGCTTATTCACATGACCACTGACACTGAAACATTTGGTCCCGCCATTATTGGGCTTGCCCAGTTTCAGGAACCATTCGCCACCTTTTTCCAGAATGACCGGCACCGAGGCAAAAGTTTCCGTATTGTTGATGGTCGTTGGTTTGCCATACAAACCATAATTTGCCGGGAAAGGTGGCTTGAATCTCGGCTGACCCTTTTTGCCTTCCAGAGAATTCAGCAATGCCGTTTCTTCACCGCAGATGTATGCGCCTGCGCCAAGATGATTATAAAGGTCAAAATCCACGCCGGAGCCCAGAATATTTTTACCCAGCAGGCCAGCATTATATGCTTCGCGAAGGGCTGCTTCTGTCCGTTCAAAGGGCTCCCAAAACTCACCGCGAATATAATTGTACCCAACGGTAGCACCCATGGTGTATCCCGCGATGATCATCCCTTCAATCAGTTGATGAGGGTTATATCTTAAAATATCGCGGTCTTTGCAAGTCCCTGGTTCACCCTCGTCCGAGTTACATACCACGTATTTCTGGACGGGTGAATTTCGATTCATGAAACTCCATTTCAGCCCGGTTGGAAAACCGGCGCCGCCCCTGCCACGCAAAGAAGACAGCTTCAATTCGTCGATAATCTGTTGCGGGGGAGTTTTTTCTTTCAGAATACGCCGCAATGCGCTGTAACCACCCACGCTCTCGTAGGCTTTTAGCGTCCACGACTCAGGCAAGTGCAAGGTCCGGTAACAGACCTGATTCAATTCAACTGTGCTT
>CAZDYY010000342.1:0-2499 GCA_964509745.1 uncultured Legionella sp.
TCTCCAAAATCAGTAGCGGCAACATTCTCCCCGCCAGCAACCCATGCAACACCTGCAGCCCCAAAACCCACAGAGCAGGGTAAAAGCTGGATGAATCTTTTCAAGTCAAACAAATCCCCCCTGCCTGCAACAACCCCTCCCCCGCCACCTGCGAGTGCATCTTCGCAGAAAAAAGGCTGGTTTGGCGCATAATGGCAAACCGTTCAGCTGACAAGCAGACCACGCAATGGTCTGCTTGTCAGTCTTCCCATTCAAATAACCACCCTTGCCAATCAAAAAAATAATGTTACTTTATAGTCTCGACAATTATAAAGATCATATCCATGAACATTCTCATCGCAGGTGCCTCCGGTTTTATCGGGCATGAACTGGTCCGGGCTTTAAAAACCAACCACCAAATCACAATCCTTGGTCGAAAAAAGACACGCCTGAATCGTGAAATGTCAAACAATGTCACCACCTGCACATGGAATAAACTGTCCGGTTTAAACGCCAATAATTACCAAGCCGTGATCAATCTGTGTGGATATAACATTTCTGCTGCCCGATGGACAAAAAAAATAAAAAAACGCCTGATTGATTCACGTGTTGAAACCAGTGCCCGATTGATTGACTGGATCATCCAGCACAATGCAAAACCACACTTTTTATGCGCCAATGCCGTTGGAATCTATGGATTGCAAAGTAGCAGCGATTCCAGAACGCTTGATGAAAATACCCCCATCAACACGAAGACCCCGCACGATTTCTCCAGCGAAATATGCATTCGTTGGCAAGAAGCGCTGCAACCTGCAGTTGATTACGGTATCCCCGTCACCACCCTGCGTTTCGGGGTGGTACTCAAAAAAGGGGGCGGAATATTGAAAAAGCTGGCGCCATCCTTTTTCCTTGGCTTTGGAAATGTCATTGGTGATGGCAAGCAAAGCATATCATGGGTGCACATGGATGATCTGGTGGGTGCGATTATTTTCCTGCTTGATAAACCGGAGTTAACCGGCGCATTTAACATCACATCCCCCTATCCCGTCAGCCAGGCACAATTTGCCCATGAACTGGCAACCTGCATGCACCGGCCTCTCGTCCTGACCATGCCCGCTTTTTTTATTCATGCACTGTTTGGCGAAATGGGAAACTGCCTGCTGCTCAAGGGACAACGTGTTGTACCAAAACGATTGCTCGAGGAAGGATATCAATTCATCCACCCGCTACTGGCGGACGCACTACATCAAGAATTTAAATAAAATATAGATCTCCCCTAACCATTTTGTGTTATAATTAACATGTACAGATATGGGGGCGACCTGGCTTCGACGTGGGTTGCGAAACCTGAAGTGCATGCCGAGAATGAGAAATCTCGTAAAACGACTCAACTAAACATAAATGCAAAAAATGATCCAATCTTTGACCAGGCTATTGCTGCGTAAGTAGTGAAGGTTCTTGTCAAAACCGTGCGCTGCCAAAAAACCAGCGCCCCGTTGCCCACACCTGCTTATAGGCAGTGGAATCAACGGTCATAGAAGATAAGCTAGTGATCTGAACTGTCCCGAGTCAGATTGCGAAACTCAGGGAATCGTCGTGAACTATCCTGCCAGTCGGAGCGCTCACGATTAAACTCAAATGACCAGGCTATGCATGTAGAGCTGATGGCAGAGGATTTGCGGACGCGGGTTCGATTCCCGCCGCCTCCACCAATTAAGTTGTTGATTTATAATAGGTAAATTCGGTTGTTCTCTAGTCACGGCTCCATAAAGGCACCATTCACTCTTCAAATCCACTTTTTTTAAAGGATCCGAATGGATTGTATTGTTTTATTATCATTGTTATTTCTAGGTCTAGTATTTGGCTATATTGCGGGAAAATATAGTAGACGAGTCAATGAAAATAGTGGTGAGGCTAAAATTAGGGAGTCTTTAGCAAAGTATTGTGAAAATAAAGATGCTCATGTTCTAAATAATGTTACCTTACGGTTAGAAGATGGTTCAACTACGCAAATTGATCATATTTTGGTTGCTACAAACGGTGTATTCGTAATTGAAACCAAGCATTACAAAGGATGGATATTTGCTAATGCTAAATCTAAATTTTGGACTCAGACCATCTATAGCGAAAAATATAAATTTCAGAACCCAATATTTCAAAATTACAAACATGTTAAAGCGGTTCAAAATATTTTTGAGTTCTTAGAGCCTCGGAATATCCATAATATTGTTGTTTTTAGTGGTAAGTCCGTCTTTAAAACGTTTAAACCTATTAATGTGTGCTATCGAGAAGAATTGATCCCTACAATAGAGCAAAATTCGGATGGAGTTTTAAGTTTGAACCGTGTTCAGTTTTGTGTTGGTCGATTAGAGTACATGCGTTTAGAGTTAACACGAAAAACCGATATTGAGCATCAAGCATATTTAACACAAAGGTTTGGTCATAGCTATGATCCAGCGACAGGCACAACTGGCAATGAAAAAAATAAGAAATTTTGAGTAAGTTGTCCTTCAAATGAGG
>CAZDYY010000343.1:0-2482 GCA_964509745.1 uncultured Legionella sp.
AATAAAACTGCAGAAATAATGGATCCATTGATTGTAATGTCACAATCGTTGTGCGTCCCGGGGTGATATATTGCCCCAAATCAATCTGGCGTATGCCGAGCTGGCCTGCAAACGGGGTGGCAATATGTTTTTGCCGGATAAGGGCCTGGGTTTTTTCCACGTTGGCCTGTGCTTCCAGCAGTTTGGCTTTGGCCTCGTCCACACTGGATGTGGATGTGGCTCCCCGCTTGAAGAGATCAGCCTGGCGTTGATAGTTGATCTGTTGCAGGGACATATCGGCCTGATTGAATTTCAATGTGGCCTGTTCGACGCTGTCATCGATATCAATCAGTGGTTTGTCTTTTTCAAGATATTGTCCTGAATTGAAATGCAGGGCAACTACATTGCCTGCAGCCTGTGAGTTGACATCAACACCATTGATCGCAACAAAATTTCCGACTGCGGCAATTTTTGGTTCCCAGTTTTGTTCTTTTGCAGTAACAGAAGATACAGATACGGCAGGAAATTCAAAATGTGAGAAATAGCGTTTGATCAGGACACCCTTGATGATGTTCCAGGCAATCAGCCCACCAAAAACAACGAGCAATGCAATGACCATGATGGTCATGCGCTTTTTCATTAAAGCATCCTGAAATTGCATGATGAACGTCCTGATTGATTTGGGATTTACTATATCATATTTTTTCGGCAAGGCACTGAAAAAGATAGCGCTGGTGATAGAGCACTGAATTGTAAAAATGGCCTGGATTGGTTATTATGTCAGCATCCGGTTAATCTGAAAAAAAGGCTTGCAAGTTATGAAACCAGTCACGTTGTTTTTTGTTTGTATACTCTGCCTGTGTTCATCTGTATTTGCGACGAATCGTCATTTTCCTCAGCAGGCAGGGAATCAGAGTGTCCGTGGTGTAATGTGGGATGATGAGTGTGAAGTAGAGATTTTAAATCACAGCTTCATGGATATCAGGGTTTCCGGCGTTTATGATGATGGCTCCGTCCTGTATCCTTTTAATGTATACAGTTTTGAGCCGGCACATTACATTACGCTTTATTTTAATGGCTATTGCCATGACGGTATTGATCTGGATATCGATACGCTTCAAGGCGTACATATTTATGGAAATTATGCCCGCAGGGGTGCAACTGTCCGGATTGGCTCGAATTATATGAGACAGGCCACAGTGAATGGTCATCATTAATCATTAATTTATCCAGGAAGAGATGTCATGTTAAAAGCAAGCAAATGTTTAATTATCGCTATGATGATTTCCAGTATCACTGCATGCGGTGGCTCATCGCTTAGCGAGAGCACGGGCGAGTATCTGGACAGCTCCGCTGTGACGGCCAAGGTCAAGGGGCGACTGGTGGATATGCTCGGACCGAAAGCGGCCATGTCTATCAAGGTCAGAACGTGGAAAGGCAATGTGCAATTGAGCGGGTTTGTGAATAACAGCAGAATCAGGGAACGTGCAGGAATTATTGCTGATAATACGTATGGTGTGAAACAGGTCAGCAATAATCTGATCGTTAAATAGGGCTTTGTCCCACGAGACAACCAGGGAGTACCAATGTTTGATCAACACGATACAATTGCAGGGTTTGATGATGAGCTGTGGCAAGCCATCCAGAATGAAAGCCGCCGTCAGGAAGACCATATCGAACTGATTGCGTCGGAAAACTATGCCAGCCCGCGGGTTTTGCAGGCCCAGGGCTCTGTGTTGACCAACAAGTATGCAGAAGGGTATCCTGGTAAACGTTATTATGGTGGTTGTGAGTATGTGGATATTGCCGAGACGCTGGCCATTTCACGTGCCAAAGAGTTGTTTGGCGCAGATTATGTGAATGTGCAGCCGCACTCGGGGTCGCAGGCAAATGCGGCGGCCATGATGGCGATGATTGAGCCAGGTGATCTGATTCTTGGCATGTCCTTGTCGCATGGCGGGCATTTGACGCATGGATCCACGGTGAATTTTTCAGGGAAAATGTATCATGCGGTGCAATATGGCATTGATGAACATACCGGGCTGATCGATTACGATGTAGTGGATGCGCTGGCCAGAGAGCACCGTCCCAAATTGATTATCGCCGGTTTTTCTGCCTATTCACAGGTGGTCGACTGGGCGCAGTTTCGCAAGATTGCCGACAGTGTTGGCGCGTACCTGATGGTGGATATGGCACATGTCGCAGGTTTGATTGCCGCAGGCATTTACCCGTCTCCCATGCCTTATGCAGACGTGGTAACGACCACAACGCATAAAACCCTGCGTGGCCCGCGAGGTGGATTGATCCTTGCGCGTGCCAATGAAGCGCTGGAAAAGAAACTCAACTCGGCCGTCTTTCCCGGAACACAAGGTGGTCCGTTAATGCATGTGATTGCTGCAAAGGCGGTCGCATTTCTGGAGGCGCTGCAACCTGAGTTCAAACAATATCAGCAGCAAGTGTTGCTGAACGCGAAAACCATGGCGGCTGCTTTGCAGGGACGGGG
>CAZDYY010000344.1:0-2465 GCA_964509745.1 uncultured Legionella sp.
CTTTGCAATTTTTGGATATTTCGCGCCAATCATTGCAGCCACCTATTTTCCAAAAGACAACCCTGTTGCCGCCATGCTCAGTGCATTTGCTGTGTTTGCAGTGGGGTATATTCTGTCTCCTGCGGGATCCCTTGTGTTTGGTTATATCGGTGATCGTTATGGTCGCAAACGGGCATTGACCATGAGCATTCTGGCGATGGCCATTCCCACATCGCTAATTGCGATATTACCCGGATACCAGACGATAGGCATTGCTGCGCCTGTGTTGATTACCTTGTTACGGCTTACGCAAGGGTTCGTTGCCAGTTCGGAGTTTACCGGGTCGGCCATTTTTCTGGTGGAGCATGCTCCTGCCCGCCAAAAGGCGTTTTATGGTTCACTCACCAGTTCTGCTTATAGTGCCGGAGTGATACTGGCCGGGCTTGTGGCTTCATTTTTAACCTCGTCGTTCATGCCTGAATGGGGCTGGCGCGTGGGTTTTTTCCTCGCCTTGATTGCAGGGGTTGTTATTTTTTATTTAAGATCATACGTTGCAGAAACCCCGGCCTATGAACGAATTCAGCATAAAAAGCACAGGCTTCCGCTGTTGTCGGCAATTCAATTCGCTCCATTTGCCTTTGTTGGTGTTACCGGGCTGGCTATCCTGATTGGCGTCATGACGTATGGTACCTATGTTTTTGTTGCAGCCTATGTCCACAGCTATTTCCATGTTTCACTGAGCACAGCCACACTGATTACCTCGATGGCTCTGGCTGTTGATGCGTTGGTTGAGCCATACATGGCCATTCTGGCTGACAGAATCGGGTATTTAAAGGTTGCCGTCACCGGAATGCTGCTAATGCTGTTACTCAGCTTTCCTGTATTTTATCTGATAACATCAGGGCAGGTGATGCAAATTGCATTGGCTATGGTACTGATGTCATTATTGATTGCTACAGCCTTTGCGCCATTAAATGCGTATATGATTGAACTGTTTCCTGAAAATTGCCGGTACAGCGGATTTGGTGTTGCGTTTCATATTGGTATGGCACTTTTTGGCAGCACAACGCCGCTGGTATTGATGTGGATGGTGGATTCAACCGGTGATTTGTCCATGCCTGCCTGGTATTATATCGGTGCTGTAATGACAGGACTGGGCTCATTGATGTTATGTGAATATGGTCGCAAAAAAGTCAATGATTCCATGGTGGTAGCGCAGTGCTGAGTCGCGCCTCCATTCTGCTCCTGATAGCGGGTCTTGTTTATTTGTTTGCCTTGCAAATTCAAGCTGTTTGGCCTTTTACCATTGATGACATGTATATTCCATTGCGATATGCAAGGCACTGGGCTGAAGGATATGGTCTGGTCTGGAATGTTGCAGAAATGCCGGTTGAAGGCTATTCGAACTTCAGCTTTGTATTACTGGGTCGTCTGGCACTGGAACTGGGGCTTGATCCGGTTATTGTACTGAAAAGCGCTGGAGTTGCAGGCCTTGGTTTGACGTGCACTGCGATGTATACCTTGTCACGATTCTGGTTTTTCCCCCGGTTGGCGGTGATCCCTGTTATATGGTTACTGGCGTATCGCGGGCAAGTGATATGGACTGTCAGTGGCCTTGAGACTACTGTCTATCAGGCATTGATTGTATTTTCTCTGGTGTTTGTTTTTCAGGGCATGGGATATCGCCCGTATCCGGAAACAAAAACGAATCAACGTGTGAATGGATTTGTCTATGCCGGGATACTGCTTTCTTTGGCCAGCCTGACCCGGCCAGAGGCACCTGCACTGATGGTGTTGTTTGCACTGCTGGCATTCATTGAAAACCCCGGTAGTAGCCGAATAATTTTTCGATTTTTGCTGGTTTTTCTCATCTGCTTTACGGGTTATTTTATCTGGCGCTGGCAGCTGTTCGGGCGTTTGTTTCCCAACCCGGTATATTGCAAAGGCATGAGCGATCCCGGTAACCTGGTGCTGGACAAAAAGTATTTGGCACTTGCCTGGCCATTTCTTGTATTGGCTATACCTGCCATATGGAAAAATCCTGATCGCCGGCATTATTTTTTATGGCTTCCTGGCGTGATGTATGCCGTCTTTCTGATTGGCGCATCCCCTGTGGTTGCTTTTGACAATCGTCTGTTTCTGCCTGCTTTTGTGCTGTTGTTGCCATTATCATTGCAGGGAATATATACCATCTTGCAGAACATCATAAAACGACAGGACATTGTTACAGACAGCGCAGTGTATTTATCGGCAGGCTTGTTGATATTTTTCTGTATTCCCATGCTGTCTCTGGCGCAATTTCGACAATATACACAAAACCCGCTGGCAGGTGAGCATCTGCGGGAAGGGGTACTCAGCTGGCTTGAAAACAACACAACATCTTCAAGTCGCGTGGTGCTTGCTGACAGTGGAATGATTCCATGGCGAAGTTCGCTGCAGTTTACCGATTCCTATTGCCTGAATAATGCCGACATGACCCAGGATAA
>CAZDYY010000345.1:0-2455 GCA_964509745.1 uncultured Legionella sp.
AAACGGAATATCTGCCTCTTGCATCATTTTGCTGGTTTGCATGATGTTGGCGCGTTGGGAAAATTCAGTTTTTGCGCCATATAAAAAAGGTGAAAGCAACAGTAAACGGGCATGGTGATTGCTCATGACCGTTTTATCCAGCTCAAGCCATGCCAGTGCGTGTGTGACCAGAGGATAATCGCCAAGAGGTCTTCCCAGGGAAATATTAAACAGGTGTTGCGGAATATGGCGTTGCAGAAGCCGCTGGAGAGGAAGATGTTGATTTTGCAAATCAGGAACCACAACGCCAATGCGAGTTTCACCAGCGGCAAGATGGCATTTGAGCCAATCAATGATTTGCAGGTATTCATCGTGTTGATCACAGGCTGCATAACATTGCGTAGTGCCTGTGCGCTCCGGGGGCTCGTAGAAAAATTGCTGACTGCCCTGCATGTCAAAGGCTTGTTGCAGACTTCGTTGCTGGGGAGTAAAGTCATCAAAACATACCCAGACGATAATGGGTGCATGACATACTTCCTGATGGTGCAATATCTGCGGAACCAGTTGTTCTTCAGTAATGGCACCCAGCCGGTTCAATGATTGCTGCAGTTGACGTTGCCATTGCTGGAACTGGCGGGTTTGCGGTGTATGTTGAAATGCGGGACTGTCCATATCGAGCTGCCAAAGCTGACAACGTGTCCATGCATCCTGAACTTTGAGTAGCAATCCATCGTTGCAAGGGTATTCCTCCTGACTGCTGATAATTTGTCGCCATAAATGCCGTTGTTGATTGGCACTTAATAAAACGGGATGGTTTGTATGTGGATTGACCTGTCGGACTTTTGTATACAGATCACGCAAAAAAGCCTGATAGGGCAGACAATGGGGTTTGTCTTCCATGAATGTGTTTTGTTGGAAATAAAAATCATGTAACAACTGATTGCTCAGGCGATTGTTGGGCGTTATGACCGTCGCGCCTTCACGCATCAGGGAGAACAGTTGCTGTAATGACTCTATCATGTCCGGTTTTCCGGTGTCTGGATCAACACGCAGTATAGCAAAAAATCAGCATTTTGGATCCGGGCCACGAAGGTGACCCGGTTCAAACAGTTAATGGTGATAACGATAATAATGACGGTTATAATAACGTTGTCTGTCCTGATATTGACCAACCTGATAACCCGCCAGTGCGCCTACTGCACCACCAACAATAGCACCTCCAGCGCTACCGCCGCCTATGGCATATCCAAGACCGGCCCCCGCTGCACCGCCCATGGTTGTACCAACCTGGGTTGAGGTACAGGCACTGATGGAGAGCAACGCTCCCAGTGAACATCCACACATGAGTAAACGATATTTCATGATTATCCTCCCTGTGAAATTGATGTATCTCCTTCAATTCCCATTATAGACCATTTTATGTACATAATGTTTTATTTGTGATTTTTATATCTGGAGAATCCCCCTTGTGAAAATATGCTTCTCCAGATAGTATTGATGGATTGATTTAACCATATACATATAGAGGACAGCATGTTTCGAGGGAGTATCGTTGCGCTGGTGACACCTATGCTTGATGATCAGGTGGATGTTACCCGCTTGAGGGAACTGGTTGAATATCACATTGAATCTGGAACACATGCAATCGTTGCAGCAGGGACCACCGGCGAAGCGGGCACGCTGACAACAGATGAGAAATTGCTGGTGATTAAAACGGTTGTTGATCAGGCGCGTGAACGCATCCCTGTGATTGCAGGCACTGCAGCGAATGCGACCAAAGCCTGTATTGAACTGACGCAACAGGCGATGGCTCTTGGTGTACATGCTGTGTTGATTATGACGCCTGCCTATATCAAGCCAACGCAGGAAGGGCTTTACCAGCATTACAGCCAGATTGCCCATGCAGCAGCTATCCCCATTATTCTTTACAATGTTCCCGGTCGCACGGCCTGTGATATGTTGCCGGAAACGGTAGCCAGATTATCTGAAATTTCCAATATTGTCGGCATCAAGGAAGCAACGGGCCAAATGAAGCGTTTGCAGCAAATCCTGCGTCAATGCGATGGAAAAATGGATGTGTTCAGCGGCGATGATCCAACGTGCGCCTCCTGGATGCTGGCTGGTGCGAAAGGGGTGATTTCAGTTACAGCGAATGTGGCGGCCGCGCACATGGCAAAAATGTGTGATGCTGCGCATGATGGCGAGCAGGCAGACTGTCTGCGAATTCAGGAACATTTAATGCCGCTGCATCAGTTAATGTTTGTTGAGGCGAATCCGATCCCTGTGAAATGGGCTTTGCACAGAATGGGGCTGATGAATGATGAAATTCGTTTGCCAATGACGCGATTGTCTCCGGAGCATCATCAAGCGATGGAACAGGCGTTAACTTCATTGAAATTGATTTAAGGTGGTGTTGTGAGTGTTGTAAAAAAGGCAGGATTTATTGTTGTATCGTCATTGTGGCTGGTTGCTTGTT
>CAZDYY010000346.1:0-2452 GCA_964509745.1 uncultured Legionella sp.
GTGTCCTTGCGGCAAAGCCGCGTGACAATAAAAATATCTTGAACAGTCGATAAAAACCTGGATAATGCAGAACCTATTGAAAAAATAGGACTGTATCTTGAAATCCCCGAAGCAAATCACGCTAAAGCCAGCAGAAGTTGATGAGCTGTGCAAAAAAATCAGTAACAGCAACTTGAATTCCGATGAAGCGGAGCTACTGATAGGTCTTGTGAATGCAAATGCCTGGATGCAGCAAGTGCTGATGGAAGGCAGGCTCACAATCAAACGACTCCAAAAATTATTCGGCGTGACGACCGAAAAACTGCAGAGCCATAAAGATAAAGCCCCGCCCAATCCAGATGAAGCCGAAAAAGAAAAACCCAAAAATCATGGTCGGTTAGCAGAAAGTGTTTATACCGGGGCCGTGGATGTTGATGTTCAACATCCTGATCTGGCACCGGGCGGTGATTGTCCCGGGGTTGCATGTGGGGGTAAGTTGTATGAAATTAAACAAGCACCCGCCATTATTCGTATTGAAGGGCATCCCGTAGCCAGCGCCACGCGATACCATCTCCAGTCGTTACGTTGCAATATTTGTCAGGAGTTTTTTACCGCACCATTGCCTGATGGGGTTCATCCGACTGAAAAATATGATGAGGGAGTCAAGTCATTATTATTGATAAACAAGTACTTTACGGCAGTTCCCTTGTATCGCCAGGATACGCTGCAATCCTTTCTGGGCGTTCCATTGCCTGCCAGTACCCAATGGGATTTGATTAAAAGTACCGTCCCCGTGATGAAACCAGTCTACCTTGAGCTCCTTAAACTGGCAGCAAACGGTGCCGGATTTTACATTGATGATACGCATGCCAAAATTCTGACCCAGATGGCAGCCAATAAAAAAGCCTCGAATAAAAAAGAGAAAAAAGGATGCCACACAACAGGGATATTAAGTGTTAGCGAGGAGCAAGCGATTTACCTGTTCATCACAGACACCCTGGCTGCTGGAAAAAGTTTCGATAAGTTATGGGACTATCGCGATCCGGATTTGCCCCGGCCATTTGTCATGTGTGACGGTCTGGCATCCGGCATTCCCCAGGAAGTGAAGACGACCCTTTATTTATTGTGTCATTGTCTTTCACATGCGAGGCGAAAATTCTACGATTTGCATGGTGATTATGAGGATCTGGCCGAAACTGTTCTGGGGCTGATTCGCAAGATTTATGCCAATGATGAAGAAACTAAAAAACGGGCCATGCCCCCCGAAGAGCGTTTGCAATACCACAGGATGCACAGTACCCCGATTATGGATGAGTTAAAAACCTATCTTGAGCAGTACCGTTTGAATCATCTTGCAGAACCGAATGGCAGTGCAGGTAAAGCCATCAATTACATGTTGGAGCGCTGGGAGAAGCTGACCCGTTTTACCGAGTTCGAAGGCATTCCTCTGGACACCAACATTTTGGAGCAGGCACTCAAAATCCCTATCCGTAATCGAAAAAATGCCATGTTTTACAAAACGGAATTTGGTGCCGAAGTCGCAGGTTTCGCCCAAAGCCTGATTTTTACTGCAGCCCAAAACGACATTAACCCGCATGACTATTTAACGATGCTGCTAAAACATGAGGGCGAGGTTATAAACAATCCATCGGCCTGGCTCCCATGGAATTACAAGGAGCGGCTGACACCAAACGAGCTGGCGAGCTTGAACCAGGAATCTGTTAGTTGAGCGGGCTTTCCCTGGTTAATCAACACCATCAATTCAACCGCGCTGATTGCCATTGCCTCAGTCAGCGTTGTTGGCCACCAGGCCAGCTTCCCACATGAAAATCGTTTGTGACACAGCCAAAATCCCGTACCATCATAAACCAGCAGCTTTAAAGCCGTGCCCTGTCTATTACGGAAAATAAAGATGCCTCCATTAAAGGGGTCTTGCTCACATTTTTTCAAGCACACACCAATCAGGCCATCAATCCCTTTTCGAAAATCGATGGGTTCAAAATGCAGGAACAGTCGGTGCTGTGGTGTTATCGCTAACATGGCATGTGGCCTGCAAGTTTGGATAAAACCATATCAAATGCAGACATTGGAGCCTTGACGGTCAGTCGTGCACCAGAGCGTTCCAGGCTGAACTCGCAAACAGACCGTTCAGTCATTACAGTGGCAGGAGTGATTGCTGATGTTGGCGCAAATGATGCAAAACCATCACCCTGCATGGCTTCCTTCATCTGCTGGCCTGACAAACCCAACCTGCGGCAGATCATTGATGTTGGGTAAGAAGAGTAGATGCTGGCCACTTGCTGCCAAAGCTCCGCGGGAATTTTTTCTTTTGAATGGCGGCGAGTTTCTCGCCAGGTGGTAAAGTTTTTGTGGACTTCTGTTAGTGTCATGGGTTCTGGCCTCCTACTATTTCAAGAAAGCTAATTACCTCATTAACCGATTATGCTGTCACGCGGCCTTGCCGCAAGGACAC
>CAZDYY010000347.1:0-2447 GCA_964509745.1 uncultured Legionella sp.
GTGATGGCATTACAATCACAGGGTATGACGGTTGCAATGACTGGTGACGGGGTAGATGATGCACCTGCCCTGAAACGGGCTGATGCAGGGATTGCAATGGGTAAAAAAGGCAGCGAGGTGGCCAGGGAGTCTGCTGAATTCGTACTGCTTGACGACAACTTTGCTTCCATTGTTGCAGCAATCCGTGAAGGTCGTACAGTCTTTGATAATCTAAAAAAAGTAGTTGGATGGACTTTGCCAACCAATGCTGGTGAGGCATTAACAATCATCTTTGCTTTGTTCACGGGGTTAGCCTTACCCATTACTCCAGTTCAAATTTTATGGCTCAACCTGATAACCGCTGTTACATTGGGACTTGCCTTGGCATTTGAGCCAACGGAGGCAGGAACCATGAAACGTCTTCCGCGCCGCCGCAATGAACCGCTGATTGATCAAGCGCTGATATGGAATATTATTTTTGTTTCTATATTATTTGTTTGCGGTGTATTTGTTATTTATTTTTATGCCCTTAAGCGTGGTTACTCCATTGAATTGATTCGGACAATGGCATTAAACACCCTTGTGGTTCTTGAAATTTTTCATTTGTTTTATACCCGGAACATCTATAGCACCTCGCTGACCTGGGGGGCTGTTAAAGGGACACCAATGATCTGGCTGGTTGTTATCATTATCACCGTAGCGCAGTTTGTGATTACCTATGTACCCGCAATGCAGATGATATTTGATACCCGTTCGGTATCGCTTTATGACGGAATGTTGATCATTGCAACGGGTGTAGTATTTTTTGCGATCATTGAAATCGAGAAACAAATTCGGTTAAGACTCAAGCGATTTATCAGATGACCTATTTTCATGACTACAAAATCGATGTGTTGAAACAAATGCTCCACAGTATATTCGGTGAAGCATTTGTAAAGATGTTTATAGAATGTCGCATGGATTCGACAACAGAAATCTTTCATAAAGTCGAATTACTAACCAGCCGTAATAAACAGGAAGTTATGCTGATGCGTTGCATATAAATAAACGCCACGGGCCAGCATGAAACCGCCCAATACCGCCATGAATATCGTTACCGCATAAAACCCTGATCCAGAGAACAACTGTCTTGTGTACATCACCATTCTCTCAGGAGATGAAAGCCACAGAACTGAAAGAATCAGAACCAGCCAGGAAATAACAGTCAGTAGCACAACAGGCCCCAGCACCCATACATTATGCAAACCAACCATCCCCATTCCCAGTAACAACCCAATCATCCCCCCAAGAACTATCGTACCACTCTGGGGATCCATCTTCTGGACAAGTTGACGATATGCACTGGCTCGACTGAGCATCACCACAGCAATAACCAGCATATACAAGCCTAAAAATTGCGACATCACAAAACTGATTATCGGCGTTACCATCATGATACACTCCTTGTTTTCACACTGGTGGTTATATAAATTAAATACCCTGCCGGAATAAATTGCAAATTATTATTGCAGGGAAACTGCAATATAGTATTAATGCATCAAATTGATAACCCGGTCCTGCTGGAGCATATCCCGCATGCTGGTGTGGTTTTTTATCGGAATTAGTGTACTATTCAAAAATAATATCGCGTTATTCGCCTGAATTTATTAATGGAATTTAACATGACATCGATCTACACCGTAAAACAATGCCTGGAAAATGAAAACCATCTTAATGAAACCGTCACGGTGCGCGGCTGGGTTAAAACCAGACGTGACTCAAAAGCCGGCATATCCTTTATCAGCCTGCATGATGGATCCTGCCACGCTCCAGTGCAAATCGTGGCGTCTGAAAATCTGCCCAATTACCATACTGAAATCCTCAAACTGACGGCCGGATGCTCCATGATAGCAACCGGTAAACGGGTTCGTTCACAAGGGCAAGGCCAGAGCTTTGAAATTCAGGCTGAAACCATTGAGGTGATTGGACTGGTTGAAAATCCTGATACTTACCCGGTGCAAGCCAAACGCCACACACTGGAATTTTTACGTGAAGTCGCACATTTGCGCCCCCGAACCAATACCATCGGCGCAGTAGCCCGCGTACGCAACTGTCTTTCGCAGGCAATTCACCGGTTCATGCAGGAACAGGGTTACCTCTGGATTCACACTCCCATTATCACTGCCAGTGACTGCGAAGGTGCCGGTGAAATGTTTCGCGTCAGCACCCTTGATTCACTAAAGCCACCGGTAAATGCCGAAGATAAAACCGATTTTTCCAAAGACTTTTTCGGTCAGGAAACATTTTTAACCGTATCAGGGCAACTAAATGTCGAGGCATATTGCATGGCATTGTCCAAAGTATATACGTTTGGACCCACCTTCCGGGCTGAAAACTCGCATACCAGCCGGCATCTGGCTGAATTCTGGATGGTAGAACCTGAACTGGCATTCGCAACCCTGACCGACATATGCGATCTGGCCGAGAAC
>CAZDYY010000348.1:0-2440 GCA_964509745.1 uncultured Legionella sp.
TTTAAAAAGATACTATTTTAAATTTCATATTGAATAACGGACGATTTATAATGAAATTCTGAACTATCTGGATATAATGTACTGACTTTATCAAGGCATCCATTAACCATGAACACAAGCACGTTCTCTGAACGTTTAAATATTTGTCTGGACAAGGAAGGTTTTCCACCTAAAAATCATGGACGAATTCAATTGCTGGCCGAGATGGTTGGCTTGACTCACCGTGGCGCCAGCAAATGGGTGAACGGGCAAAGCTCGCCTCCAGCAGGCAAATATGCTGCATTGGCGAAAAAATTGAATGTCAGTGAAACCTGGTTGCGGACTGGTCAGGGCGCCATGCTTGGCAGTGCCAGTACAGCCCCCCTGTCCAGCGCAATGGGTTTGCCACAGGATGTCAGCATTTATACTCTCCAGGCATGGACAACAAACAAAACACCGCAAAAAACCATGCGGTGTGTATTGCCTTACAAGGGCAATTTTTTTGGAATTATTCTTGAAACAGAGGCAATGACGCCCAGATTTCCAAATGGCAGCATCATTATTCTCGATGATACAGCAAGCCCAAAAGACGGTGATTTTGTCCTGGTAAAATTTGCCGGGCTTCCCGAACCGATATTTCGCCAGTTACTGATCACAGGCTCAGCGCATTATCTGAACGCGCATAACCCGAAATTTGACCGGTTAATCCTGACCAGTGACAGTCAAATCATGGGCAAACTGGTTCAGGCCATCTTGTCATTTGAATGAACCCTGCTCATTTGTCCACAGATATACCCGATTCGTGCCACATCGTCCTTTGAAAAGCTTTTATATTGATCAGAAAAAATGATATCCAGCGGGTTCATCAGCTGGCGCTCGCAGGTATTTGCATCCAGAACCTCCAGCGTCGTGATATTATCCTGGACCACCGTGTATCTGTTATCTTCGGCATACGCCCGTTGCATGACCTTTTCTGCCTGCATGTACCCCAGCATAAAGGCAATGCGTCGGGATGGTGATTGCTCATGTTGAAACGGCTCATTGATATCATACTCAACCAGACTGCCATCATGACCAACCGCCTGAATGATTTCGCCCTGAACCCGCACTTCCCGGATGTTATCACGCGATAAATAATACAAATCATTCAGACTGTTCACGTCAATTGGATGCAATCCGGATAAAATATCCGGCATTTTTTTCAATGCGGCAATGCTCACCGGAGGCAATAAATCACCGGGCTTGTCCGTAATGGCCAACTGAATCTGGCCTGTTCGTTGATAATCATCCAGGGTGGAGTGAATGCGATAGCGAACACTGCGCAAATGCCCGCTCTCCACCTTGTAACGATGGTAAATTTCTGCAAATTGTAAAATATAATCCCTGAGCGATTGTGGAAGATTCAATTTCATCTGGCTTGATTCATCAGTTCCGGATGCTGGCATTCTACCTTAAAAATATCAGTTTAAATATTCCCTGCCAGCTGGTAATATGCTTCTTTTACAACCAGCTCGATTTAATGAATGATCTGCAAATGAATTCAGGCCCCAGTTTTAAAATCATGGTGCCGTTTGCAACGGTGTACGCGCTGTGCCTTTTTCTTCCTTCAATTGACATGCTCGCCACCTATACGGTGCAACTATTTTCCCTGCCTGTCACATTTGGGGTTGCAGCCCTGATTTTTCCGGCCATATACCCATTATCAGACTCCATTACTGAAGTATATGGAAAAAAGACAGCATGGTACATTGTGCTGGCCTGCTATGTGCCAGCGCTTGTCATTTCATTGATAAATAATCTATTGCTCGCCTCGGCAGAAAATCATCATCTGTATGATTTTTTATTAAAACCGTCTCTGGCAATCACGATTATGGGACCTGTTGCCTATATTCTGACATCCTTCATCAACGTAAAATTAATCAGCAAGCTGAAAATGCGCATGCGTGGGAAGCATTTTGCCGTCAGAAGCTTCGTATGCTCCGGGTTGTCAGAAGCCATCACCAGCCTGATTGTTATACCCGTCACATTCCAGGATAAAGGTCTGCACTATATAGCTAACCTGTATGCCGGAAGTGTCCTCATCAAAATATTGATAACCATCCCCCTGGTCCTTATTGCCAGAGTTCTGGTCGTTATATACCGGCGAGTGGATCACATCCATGAACAAACCTGGAATTCCAGCTTTGCCAATCTTGACATTATTACTCCCCGCGCTTAGGATTCCTGCATTCTATATGCAGGAACAAATCCAATGACAATTCAGCATTTGCGCGCTCTGGTCAGTGAGGATTTCGATGCCGTAAACAGGCTGATTATCAATAAAATCCAGGCACAAAGCGGTTTGATTGATGATCTGGCTAATCATATCGTGCAAAGCGGCGGAAAACGGTTGCGACCACTTATCGTTTTACTGGCAAGCCGGGCTTGCAACTATACAGGCCAGCATCACATTTCCCTCGCG
>CAZDYY010000349.1:0-2430 GCA_964509745.1 uncultured Legionella sp.
GGCGTGTCAAATTTAAAAACTTGATCATCGAGTATCAATAATATTGAAAACGAAAAATCAAAGGTTATTTCCACATCAAAATAATCAGGAGTTGATTAGCAAAATTTTTGAATGGTCTATAACAGCCAACTGGCGTATAATTAACTTTGGTTTTGATAGCGCTGTCTTGATGAGTTAACTCAAACTTTTCAATGACAAAATGGTTTCTCGGGGGTTGGGCTGTGGCGATTTCCAAAAAGCCCTTGAGGTAATGATAAACTTTGGTTGCTAATTTAAGAATTTCCATGTCGACAATCATCTACAATAGAAGAATGGTTTCATCTGAAGAACCGTGCATCAGTTACAGCGATCGAGGTTTCACACTTGGTCACGGACTTTTTGAAACCATACTTGTAAAAAATGGTGTATTTCCTGTATTGGATTATCACTGGAAAAGATTAGTATCAAGTGCCGCAATTTTGGGAATATCGCTTCCTTTTTCATTCAAAGAACTGCATCCATGCTGAACGAATTGATTGTTCAAAATAATTTGCAGGATAAACTGGCCAGTGCAAGGGTTACTATCACTCACGGCGAAGCCGCAAGAGGACTGTTACCCGCGCAAGCACCCAATCCCAACTTTGTAATTGCTGTATTTGAAACTGCGCCGCACAGTGATAAACCATTTTCAGCTTGTATTGTAAATACCAGAAAGAACGAACACACGGCAGCGTCCAGAGTGAAAACGATCAGTTACATGGATAACATCCTGGCAAAACAGGAAGCGATGAGCCAGGGGTATGATGAGGCTATATTGTTGAATACCGCCTCCAATGTTGCCGATGGTTCAATATCCAATGTTTTCATGGTGAAAGATCAGCAAATTTTTATCCCGCCGGTAACTGATGGTGCATTGCCTGGTGTGGTCAGATCTATTTTGTTGGAAGAGTATTCCAGTGATTTTTCAGTCGAGGAAAAATCAATCAGTCCTGCCGAATTATTGCAGGCAGATGAAGTGTTTCTGACAAATGCATTGATGGGGATTAAGCCCGTAAACAGACTGGATGACCGGGATTTTTCATCTTTTGTCGTTGCGAAAAAAATGGGTGATTTGTTGCGTGGGAAAAAGAATTATATTTGATGTTGAAGAGAGAAATCGATGAAAAAACGAATGGCTATTATCATGTGGTTGTTTGGAATGATTGGTGTATTTTCCCTGTTCCCATTTATCTATCACATGCATTTGAATCGAGTTTCGTCTCATTCTGTGATGAGTTTGCTGATTATTCAGACCATACAAAGTGGTTTGATTTTAGCATTGGCGGTTTGGGGCGGGGTTGCCTTGTCGACGAAAGTAAACTTGCAATCCCCTTGCTTCGAGGCATTGGCCAATAGGTGCTCAATTATTGACAAGCTTCGCCCCCAATTATTTCCCGGTATGGTTAGTGGTACAGGCGTTGGTATTTTCCTGATTGCGACAAGTTTTTTTCGTCCACATGAATTAATGGTCAATCTGCCTGATTTTGCAGGAGTATACCGGGTTTTATCCGAAGTTTTTTATGGCGGAATTACAGAGGAAATATTACTTCGCTGGGGATTCATGACATTTATTCTGTGGGTGTTATGGCGTTTTATTCAAAGAAATCAAAATCCCCCTTCGAAAATACTGGTTTGGAGTGCCATTATTGCAAGCTCCTTGCTGTTTGCACTTGGACACTTGCCTGCAGCACATGCCATGGTCGGCCATTTATCCCTGAATCTGATCTGTTACGTCATTATTGGCAACACTCTGGCTGGCGTGGTGTTTGGTTTTCTATATCAACGATATGGACTGGAGTCTGCCATGATTGCACATGCTCTGGCACATCTTGTAAAAGAATTATTAACTGTGTTGATTTAAAAATTGGGCTGAATAATCAGCAAGATAATTGAGCTAACAAGTGGTTTTATGATTAAAAAAATCGTTTCCGGAGGTCAAACTGGTGTGGATCAGGCTGCGTTATCCATGGCGGTGAAAGCAGGGATCCCGATTGGAGGCTGGTGCCCCAAAGGTGGCTTGGATGAAAATGGCGTCAATGTATTACCCATTTTCCCGGATTTGAAGGAAGCCACAACAACCAATCCTGATGAGCGAACCAGATTAAATATCGAGGATTCAGACGGTACATTGATTATTGTTCCCTGCATCCCACTGCCGGCGTCTATTGTTGATGGCACAAAATTAACAATTGATTATGTCATGGAAAAAAACAAACCCCATTTGATTGTTGCCTTGGGAAATAATGATAAAGCTGTTGATGATATCCTGCATTGGATTGATGAAAATCAGATTGCCGTTCTCAATATTGGTGGTCCGCGGGAATCCAGTTGGCCGGGGATTCATCAGGAAGCCTGCTCGTTGTTTGAAAAATTATTTTCAGAGTTAGCTCAGCATCCGGGAACAACCTTAAG
>CAZDYY010000350.1:0-2422 GCA_964509745.1 uncultured Legionella sp.
CGTTCGAACGCAGTTTGTCATTTTATAATTACGTCAAGGGCAAGGCTGATACCTGGTGGTGCGGTGATGACGAGACCGGGTTGAAAATGGGTGTCGATTTTGCGGTCGCAGGGGGACAGGTTGGCGGCTGGGGTGGTGGCGGCGTGAAACGCGGGGACTGGCGGGGTAATGGTGTGGGCGGCTCAGCAGCCATTGACCTGGCCATGCTGACGCGTTTGTGCGAGGTCAGAACGGCCGATATCAAAAAAATTTATGAGAGTCTTGTTCCGAAAGCAGAAAGGGTGGTTGAAGAAACCAGTGATGTCTCTGTCAAAGGGATGCTGCGACGCTTGTTAAAAGACTGGCTTATCAAAAAACTGGATTGAATGCATGCGTTTTTAAAATAATTGCTCGAACGCTTTCAGCTCCACCTCCAGTCGCCATTGTAATGTGCCCTTCATATTGTTTTTAATAAATTGCAAACAGGATTTGCTGGATAATTTTTGACATTCCGGCACGGGAATTTGTTTTTCTGCATTGGCCCATATACTGTTGCCGGGTAAAAATGCGTAGGTCAATGTATTGCGGTTGATGGCTTTGATTGCAGGGTAATCGAGCTGGTGATGAATAACCGCGTCAACATATTGCTTTGTCAGATTGGTACGCAAAATCCCTTCATCATCAGTAGACAGCACAACAGGGACATGATGTGCCAGATAAGTACGCAAGGGATGCTGGCTGCCCTGAATACCCAGCAATTTTTGATTACTGACGAGATTGACTTCCACGGCTACCGGTTTGTGAGCCATATAATCAAGCAGCGCTTCATGGTTGTTTTCATGCAGTATATCCACACCATGGCCAATGCGTTCTGCATGCCCGGTGAAGACGGCATCGTGGATATGAAACTGCAGCTGGCGCGAGGCCACAATATCCGGTGTCAGCTCACCGGCGTGCAGCGCAATATGTACATGCGGCCAGGCTTTGTGTAAAAAATTGAAAATCTGCATTTGCGCCTTGTAGTCGCGCAATGAAATGGGACCGTTTTCAGCCTGAACCAGATTAATGCCCACAATATCCTGTGAACGGGCTGCTGTGGCAAACCCGGCCAGGGCCTGCGCAAAGACTTGATCAAGCGGGGTTTCACGCAAGACAAAATATTGAAATTTAACGGTGAGTGAACAGGAAGGTTTTTGCGGTTTTTTATCACATCCCAGTTTATGCCTGGCTTGTTGTAACAAATCATTACTGTCCCTGAGCGTTTTGCTGATGCTGTTTTGAAAATCAGGGTTTGCCAGCAAAATGCGTTTTTTATCTTCCATGGTTTTTGCCGACTGGATGAGCGATGCGTATTTCGCGGCATTGTCCAGATGAAACGCGATGACTTCCAGATACAGCTCATGCTGTCTGGCGGCATGCTTCATGATATTTGCCAGCAAGGGCCTGGAAAAGGCAGATTGAATGCTGGCCTCTTTGCCAAACGTCGCAAAAAAATGCTCCAGTCTTGACTGGTGCTTCGGGGTAAAGTCTTTCATTGACCATGCCCGGATGGTCTCTTCATACCGTTCCGGATTCTTCAGCAGGTGTCTTGATGTGATGCCATGACAAATGCGTTTATAGCGAGTAAAGATATAGGTGACCGGATTAAGACAGTATTTGTCCCTTGCTGCCAGGGACAGCATGGTTTCAGCGGGTGAACTGCCATCAAAATGATAGTGTAATTCACCGCCTTTCGGCATTTTTTTAAAAAAGGTATACAGTGCCCGGGGCCGGGATTTGATGGCGTTGAAATGATCCGTAACACTGGCATGCAGCAACGTTGGGATAAAAGCCAGTACAAGCAGTATCGGACAGGACAGGCGCCGCATGATGATGAGTTCCCGGAGTTGTTGGGTCAGTATTATTGCACATTTTTGCGACATTACGAAGTGTTTGTCGCAAAATAGCCTTGCACTGTTGCGGGCTTTACCTTTTTTGTTATTGGATTAGAATTGAGGCAAATAAATTGGAGAAAAATTAATGCCTCAGCCTGTTCAAAGCAAGGAATCCCCGCCTGCTCAAAGTGATCAAACGATCAGTCCCATCGCATTAGGAGTCATGCGAGCTGTCATAGGGTTTCCTGTTGAGCATCCGGTAGATATGCTAAAAATAGCCGCTCAGGGATCCCCGGAGCTTTCATCCCAAAAGGTCTGTAGCGATATATTCAGAAAAAGAGGGTTTCGTGGTTTTACAGATGGGGCTCTTGCTAATTTTCCCAGGCGTGTTTTAAAGGATTCTATACGGTGGCCGGTTATCCAGTACACACATAACATGCTAATAAAGAGTTTTCCTGGTGTCTTTACTGAAGAAGGCACAAGTTCCAGGGTGTGTGCGGGAATTGGCGCTGCCTTGTTTGATTCGTTGGTTATGCTTCCGTTTGAACAGCCAATGACCTACAAGATAA
>CAZDYY010000351.1:0-2414 GCA_964509745.1 uncultured Legionella sp.
CATTAAAATGTTCGAAATCAAGTTAAGCCAGGGGGCAAAACCGGGTAAAGGGGGAATATTGCCCGCCGTTAAAGTTTCAAAAGAGGTAGCAACCATTCGCGGAATCCCCGAGCACGTTGACTCCATCAGCCCCAATCGTCACACGGATATCAGCAACGTCGAAGAGTTGCTGGACGTTATCGAGCATATTCGCCAGGTTACAGGCAAACCGGTCGGTTGTAAATTTGTGCTGGGCAGCTATGAGTGGGTGCATGATTTATGTCACGCCATTCATGCAAGAGGGATCCGGTTTGCACCTGATTTTATTACCCTGGACAGTGCAGATGGCGGAACAGGTGCCTCACCCCAGGGATTGATGGACTATATGGGTATCCCCATCTCGGAATCCTTGCCAAAACTGGTGGATATCCTCATCACCTACAATCTGCGCGACAGGATAAAAGTGATAGCCAGTGGCAAATGCATCACGCCATCGGAGGTCACCTGGGCACTGTGCGCCGGGGCAGATTTTATTAACTCGGCACGAGGATTCATGCTGGCACTGGGTTGTATACAGGCAATGAAATGCCACGAAAATACCTGCCCTACCGGAATCACAACCCACGACCCCCGTTATCAGCGTGGTCTGGTTGTCACGGACAAAGCTGAACGGGTTTACCATTATGCAAACAACATGATGCACGAAGTTGCCATCCTGGCTCACTCTTGTGGCGTGGAAGACCCGCGCGATCTGCAGCGGAAACATACCCGGATTGTCAAATCAGACGGCTTTTCCGTGTCACTGGCTGAAATATTCCCGGACCAGAAACCATTGGAAAAATATTCAGGCAAAGAATGAACACATTATTCGGAATCATCATCAGCTTCGGAAAAATAGGCCTGATTGCACTCGGTGGCGGAAATGCCATGCTGAAATTGATGGAATATGAAGCTGTCGACTATCGTCACTGGATAGTAAAAGAAGAATTCGTCCGCATAGTCGGCAGCAGTTTTTTATTCCCGGGTTTAACCGGGGTTAAACTGTCAGCACTCATTGGCTACAGAGCGGGAGGATTTACCGGCATGGTACTTGCTGTGGCCTGTCTGAACCTGCCTGGACTCATCATGGTGATGCTTGGATACGGTTGGCTAAGCAGCCATGAGGGACCTGTGATACGTAAAGTCATGATCGCCGTACAATATGGGTCAATCGCCCTGCTTGCCGCGGCAACATACTCTATCCTCGAAGGCGTGGTGGAATTGTACTTTTCCCTGCCCGTTGCTATCGCCTGCGGTTTGTTTTTCCTGGCACTGGCTTTTTTCCAGTTATCCCCTTTCTGGGGATTTCTGGCCTTTATTGGTGTTTGTTCGCTTCTGGTACGCTAGAGGTGTATAATAAACAATCTGTAACGATAACCTGAAGTAACAACACAACCTGTCACCAGCCATGCAATCACTATTCTTAAGCCTGTTCCTGCTAATTTTCAGCTCTGTCGCATTCAGCAAGGCAATCATTGATCACGATGTTTTAGCCAGCATGCATCTGCGGGGAAACAGAGCCGTACAAAACGACTCTATGGCAGTGTTTTTGTTTCTGAAATCCTCATCCCAGGTGACATCATTTATTAACGACATCAATCATGTCCCCGGTGTCAGTGCAAAACCACTGCATTTTATGCCCGTTGTTCTTGCATCCATTCCCCGTAATCAGTCCATTGTGAATAAAATTGCCGATCATCATGCGGTCGCGCAAATTTCATTAAATAAAGCAGGCCATGAGGAAATGGAAAACAGTGCACAGTCCATCTTGCTGGCACCATCATCCCTCTATCCAGATTTATCCAACTGGTGGGATCACGGCTACACAGGGCAAAGCGGTGTGGTCGGTCTGATTGACTCAGGTGTTGACGTGAATCACCCCGGACTAGCCAATAAAACCATTATTGTCCGTCAGGAAGCAGGCTCAGAGTATTCAAGCTTTACTCATGGCGTGCGCTCTGCACACGCCACCGGTGTTGCATGCATTTATGCAGGCATGGGCAGTGCTGCATTCCCTCACGAAACAGGCCTTGCCTATGGCGTATCAACAATCTTGAATGGCCTTGCCGGCGAAGGCGGAGGCCAAACAGCGAATTTGCTATTATCCGCCTCATCCCTCGACTGGATGCTTACCCGGGCCGGAACAAGACCAACAGTTATCAATTACAGCTTTGGCAACGGCCTGCTAAGTTGTAATGACTGCGGGGACTGGAGTGGAATGGCTAAAATCGTTGACTATGTTGTGAATCACGACAAAATCATGTGGGTAAAATCAGCTGGTAATCAGGGCGCTGGCGAACCATTCACCACCAATACCATGACATCTCCTGCAGATAACTACAATGCCATCACCGTTGCCAACATGAATCCAACCGTGGTTCAGGATGACGTAGCAT